>JAZUEG010000330.1:0-16008 GCA_045640025.1 Bacteroidales bacterium | reverse complement strand
GGATTTCCTTGCTTCTGATGTCGAGGTGGTTGGTGGGCTCGTCGAGCACCAAGAGCGAGTATGGCTCAAAGAGGAGCTTTGCCATCTCGAGACGCGCGCGCTCGCCGCCGGAGAGAACCTTCACCTTCTTCTCGATGTCCTCGCCGCCGAAGAGGAATGCGCCAAGGATGTCGCGTACCTTGGTTCTCATGTCGCCGGTTGCGATGTCGTCGAGGGTTTGGAAAACTGTCTTCTCGAGGTCGAGAAGCTCGTCTTGATTCTGAGCGTAGTAGCCGATTGATACGTTATATCCCAGCTTCAGCTCGCCGTCGTATGGCAGCTGACCTATGATGCAGCGTGAGAATGTGGTCTTGCCCTCGCCGTTTCGGCCCACGAAGGCAACCTTCTCGCCACGCTCCAGCTGAAAATCTACGTCCTTCAATATCACCTTCTCGCCGAAAGCCTTGGTCATCTGATTGGCTTTTACCACAATCTGACCGCTTCTTGGGGCGGGTGGAAACTTGAAGTGGATGCTGCTGTTGTCCTCAAGATCCACCTCCAGGCGCTCAATCTTGTCGAGCATCTTGATTCTCGACTGAACCTGATTGGATTTTGTGGGTTTGTATCTGAAACGCTCTATGAAATCCTCGGTCTCCTTTATCATCTTCTGCTGATTCTCGTAGGCAGATATCTGCTGCTGACGGCGCTCCTTGCGGAGTTCCAGGTATTTGGTATATGGAGCGTTGTAGTCGTAAATCTTTCCGAGAGAGATTTCGATTGTGCGCTTGGTAACATTGTCGAGGAATGTGCGGTCGTGGCTGATGAGCACCACGGCACCGGCGTAGTCTTTCAGGAAATCCTCCAGCCACTGGATTGATTCGATGTCCAGATGGTTGGTGGGCTCGTCGAGAAGGAATACGTTTGGCTTGCGGAGAATCACCTTCGCAAGGATTATGCGCATCTTCCATCCGCCTGAGAACTCCGAAGTCTGACGAGCAAAGTCGGTCTGCTTGAATCCAAGACCTTTCAGTACAACCTCAGTCTCGGCCTCGCGCTTGCTTCCGCCCATTATCTCAAGACGGTCGTTGGCCTCGGTCATGCGGTGGATTAGATTCATGTAGCTGTCGCTCTCGTAGTCGGTGCGGGTGGCAATTTCTTCGCTTAGGCGCGCAACTTCCTCCTCGAGTTGCTTGGCCTCGTCGAAACAGGTGAGCGCCTCTTCCATCACAGTTCTTCCTGCTGGAAGATCCATGTGCTGAGGCAGATAGCCGATTGTTACGCCGTTGGGAATTGTAACCGAGCCGCGCTCCAGCGACTGCTCACCCACAATCACCTTCATGAGGGTGGATTTGCCCGCGCCGTTCTTGCCGGCCAGGCCTATTCTATCTTTGGGATTTATTACAAAGCTTATATCCTGAAACAGGTCGTTGCCTGAAAATGTTACAGTTACGTTGTTTACTGAAATCATTGCTTTTTATATAGTTTTACGTTGCAGCTGTCGGTGCAGCATTGCAAAAGTTCTTTCATTGTTTTGTTTAGAGTTGGGTGTATCAGGCTGGGTGCTAAGTCGCACATTGGTATCAGCACAAATTTCCGCTCCTGCATCCTTGGATGAGGCACCGTCAGGGTAGGGGAGACCACTACCTCGTTGCCATACAGCAGAATGTCGATGTCTATTGTACGAGCCTGATATCCCTGTCCGTTCCTTACCCGCCCGAGCTCAGTCTCTATCAGGCTGGTCTCTGTAAGTATTTTTTCAGCTGATAGCGTGGTATCGCACACCACCACCTGATTGAGATAGTCGTTGTCGTGATAGCCCCACGACTCGGTCTCGTATATTGGCGATTCAGCTGATATGTTACCTATCCGCTGCCCCATCAGCTCTATAGCAGCTGATAGGAAATATTCCCGGTCGCCGAGATTGGTTCCTAATAATATATGTGTGTTCATCTCTAATCTCTTGTCTCTAAACTCTAATCTACCACCAGAGTGTCGATATATACTGTATTAGCTGAAAAATACCCTGCGGTCTTCTTGTGTCCGCGGTCGCACTGGATATTGGTCTGGAGGTTTCCGTGGGCCTCGTCGAAATATCCGCCGCTCCAGAGCGATTCAGCTAATAGCGATCTCAGGTATACCTCGTAATCCTTGTCGATGCTGTATTTGCGCTCTATCAGCTGGGTGCCTTTGGGGAAACGGGTTTCCTGTACCTTGGGCGCAAAGAGCTGCGATATGTCTACCGTGGTGAGCGAATAGTAATACAGATTGGCTATCCGGGTGTCTTCGCCGCTGCCGGGTGTCCATTGGAGCTGAATCACGTATTTGGCCGGATTGTCGGGCACAAAGGATTCTGCTATGTAGTTGATGGACCGGGAGCTGTCGGCGTGCTTGTGGAATGTGATTTTCTCGGGCGGAGTAACCGGCATCATCGTGGATTTGGCTGATAGTATTACGCTGTCGCCGAGCTCTATGTGGAGAAAGTATACATTGCCGGCCACTCCCACAAACTTGTCGCTCGATTCGTACACGCCATTAGCTACCTCCCTGTAATAATAAGTACTGTCGCCCGAGGATACCGCGATGAATGCGCCCCTTATCATGGAGCGCACGGTGTCCTCGTATGACGACAGTCTGGATAGCTGTATGGTGTGGCGCTTGTACTCGTTGGTGATGTAGCCGTCTACCACTATGGTGTTGTTATCCACTTCGCCCTGCCTGAACGGGAATTCGTGCACGCAGGATGTTGCAATTATCGATACTGCAATTGCGAATAGGATTTTTGCCATTAGTATTCCTCCTGATATTCGTTGTATTCTTCTATGTCCATGTTCTGCTCGATGGTGCGGCCCTCGCTGAGGGTTTCGCTGTTCTCGAAGTCGTCGTAGTTTTCTGGGCGTTCGAATTGTATGTCGTCGCGGTAGATCTTGGACAGCTCTCTGTCTTCGTATACTTTCTTGGTGTAGTATCCGAATACCGGCATTGCCATTCTGGATCCCTGGCCGAGCTCTCCGTTGGAGAACTGGATGGATGGATCCTCGCCACCGGCCCATACGCCTGTTACGAGCTGTGGAGTGATGCCCATAAACCATCCGTCGGCGCAGTTGTTGGTGGTTCCAGTCTTGCCGCCCACGTCACATTTAAGTCCGAATATTCCGGTGTTTACCAGTCGGCTGGCTGTACCGCCGTGGGTAACTCCGCGGAGCATTTCCACCATCTTGTAGGCTGTGATCTCCGGGATGGCCTCTTTGTGGGATGTGGAGAACGATGCCACCTTGTTGCCGTTCTTGTCGCGTATCTCTGTTACGAATACGGGAGATGTGCTGTTTCCCTTGTTGGCGAATGAGCAGTATGCTGTCACCATTTCCCTGATCTTGAGCTCCACGGCGCCTACGCAGATGGATGGCACTGGGTCGATGGGTGATATGATGCCCATGCGGCGCACAAATGTGATGATGGTTCTCGGGTCGGTGGACCTCATGCACCATGCTGAAATCTGGTTGAGGCTGAGTGCGAGGCCTGTCTTGAGCGATATCATCTGTCCGTCCTTGCTCGATTTGGAGAATCGTGGCGTGTATACCTCGGGCTTGCCTCCGGGGTTGTCAAACGAGTATTCCACATTGGCCAGCATGTGCTCCGGGGTTATTTCCTTCCTGTTCAAGAACATTCCGCAGTATACGTATGGCTTGAATGTGGAGCCTACCTGACGTCGGCCGAGGCTTACGTGGTCGTACTGGAAGTATTTGTAGTTGATGCCTCCTACGTATGCCTTTACGTGGCCTGTTTTGGGCTCCATGCTCATCATGCCGCAGCGGATGAATTTCTTGTAATACAGTAGCGAGTCCATAGGCATCATTACTGTGTCCTTGCCATCGGGTGCATTCCATGCGAATACTCGCATAGGTGTCTTCTCGAAGAACTGTTTCATTATCTCTACGGAATCCAGTCCGGCGGCCTTGCCTACTCTCCAGCGCTCGCTGCGTTTTACGGCGCTGTTTATCATCTGTTTTACGTTGGCGTCGGATATTCTTGCGCTGAATGGGCGTGTGAATTCGTGTCCGCCGATGTTGAGTTTCTTGTGCTTGCTGAGCTCGTTCTTGTCGAAGAGGGTTTGGAGCGGGTCGTAGGGGAATGAACCGGCCTTGAATCCCTCGCCCATGTGTTTTACCACGGCCTCCTCGGCGTATTTCTGCATTCTGGAGTCGATGGTGGTGTAGATGGTGAGTCCGTCGTTGTAGATGTTGTAGTATTCGCCATTAGCTTTCTTGTTTTTGTTGCACCATCCGTACAGATCATCTGTTGCCCATAGGAGCGAGTCCTCGTGGTATACGTCGCCCTGCCATGATGCGTAGTTTTCGCGTTGTGGTTCCTTGGCCGACATGTAGATGCGGAGGAATTCCCTGAAGTATGGCGCGCCGCCATCGGTGTGGCTTTCGGCTGTAAAGTGCAGCTCTATCGGCTTGGCTCTCAGCGAATCGAGTTCGGCGTGGGAATACATGTGGAAGTCGTTGGCGGTTTTGGTGCCCTGATATATGTCCTTGATCTTGGCCTGATATTTCTCTATCTGTCCGAGTACGATGTTCCTTCTGGTCTTGGATGCCTCGGGGTGCGACTTTGGGCTGTATCTTGATGGAGCCTGCAGCAGACCCACGAGCACTGAGGCCTCGTCGAGTGTTAGCTGTTCCGGTTTCTTATCGAAGAATGTGCGCGCAGCGGCCTCGATGCCGTATGTGTTGTGTCCGTAGGTTACTGTGTTGAGATACATGCTCATGATCTCGTCCTTGCAGTAGCGCTCCTCCAGGAGTACGGCTGTTACCCATTCCTGGAGTTTCAGGATAACCTTCTCCGAGAACTCTCGGTTGCGGATGTTTACATCCTCGCCGCGGAGCTTGTAGAGGTTTTTGGCCAGCTGCTGTGATATTGTGGAACCTCCCGATGTGGATCCTGCGCCCATGAATCCCTTAACTACGCGCAGCAGGGCCGTGAGGTCGATGCCGGCGTGGTCGTAGAAACGCACGTCCTCGGTGGCCAGGAGCGCGGTCTTGATGTTGACCGGGATGGCCTTGAATCTGTCGTTGGTGGTTCGGTTTTCCTTGTAGTATTTGCCGAGGATTGCTCCATCGCTCGATACGATGGTGCTGGCCAGGCTGCTCTTGGGGTTTTCGAGGTCCTCAAAATTTGGGATTGTGCCCCAGTTGCCGGTGCCTATCATGAAGAAAACTATGAATATCGCTATTACCGGTATTATAAATAATGCCCATAATACGATGAAAAATGTGCGTTGGGTTCTTTCGCTTAGTTCCATTTTTATGTATTAGTAGTGTTGGTTTTGTTGAAAAGTTTAGCGCAAAAATATAAATTTCAGCAGAATATACCAAGGTTTATTATATATAATGTGTGATTTTTGAAAAAAAATTTGTCTATGGTCTCCAAATTTTATTACTTTGCACCTTGATTTTTCAGGCATGGCCTGTATTTACGTACAATAATCATATTTCAATCTTTAATAAATGGCAACAAACTTAGTAATAGTGGAGTCACCAGCCAAGGCAAAAACCATTGCCAAACTATTGGGCGACGACTACCTTGTAAAACCAAGTTTTGGACACATTCGTGATCTTGCAAAGAAGAATTACGGCATTGATATCGAGAACAATTTTGAGCCAAAATACGAAATTGACGCCGACAAGAAGGCTGTAGTAGCGGATCTGCGCAAGGAGGTGAAAGCCGCCAAGCAGGTATGGCTCGCATCCGATGAGGACCGCGAGGGAGAGGCTATTGCGTGGCATCTGGCCGTAACTCTGAAACTTCCAGTAGAGAGCACCAAGCGTATTGTGTTCCACGAGATTACTAAGACCGCCATAGAGGAGGCCGTAAAGAATCCGCGTACCATAGATACCAATCTCGTAAACGCACAGCAGGCGCGCCGAATACTGGACCGCCTTGTGGGTTTTGAGCTGAGCGAGGTGCTCTGGAAGAAGGTGAAGAGCAATCTGAGCGCGGGCCGCGTGCAGAGCGTGGCTGTGCGTCTGATAGTGGAGCGCGAGAGGGAGATCATCAACTTTGTATCTACTCCTTCGTTTAAGGCTGTGGCCAATTTCACTATACCGGGAGCTGATAATTCTGCCTTCAAGGCCGAGTATACCGGCACTCTGGCCGACGAGGACGCCGTTAAGAAGTTCCTTGATGTATGCAAGGCATCCAATTTTGCCGTTAGCTCGGTGGTTACCAAGCCTGGCAAGCATTCGCCGGCTCCGCCTTTCACCACATCCACACTTCAGCAGGAGGCCAGCAGAAAGCTCGGATTCTCGGTGAGCCAGACCATGACATTAGCTCAGAGCCTCTATGAGAGCGGATACATTACTTATATGCGTACCGACAGCACCAACCTCAGCGACCTCTGCATGAATGCCTGCAAGGACTATATAACACGCGAGTATGGCGCCTCGTATTCCAAGCCACGTCAGTACAAGACCAAGACCAAGGGCGCTCAGGAGGCTCACGAGGCCATACGTCCTACCACAATGCAGCCCGTGGTAAGTCAGAAATGGGACGAGCAGCGTCTCTATGAGATAATCCTGAAGAGAACCCTTGCATCGCAGATGACTGATGCCAAGATAGAGCGCACCACTATAAAGATAGATGCCGACGGAGCCAAGGCTCAGTTCTCGGCTCAGGGCGAGGTAATCAAGTTTGACGGATTTCTGAAGGTGTATTCGGAGGGTACTGACGACGAGACTGCCAACGACAATCAGTTGCTTCCTGACCTGAAGGAGAGCCAGCAACTTGGTATGTATCAGCTGGAAGTAAACCAGAGATTCTCGCGCCCTAATCCAAGATACACCGAGGCCAGCCTCGTTAAGCGTCTTGAGGAGCTCGGCATTGGCCGTCCTTCCACTTACGCGCCTATCATCACTACTATAATAAAGCGTGGATATGTGATAAAGGAGGACCGCAGCGGAACCGAGAGGGAGTATGTGAGCTATCAGCTGAAAGACGGAAAAATTAAGCGACAGATAAAGAAGGAGAATACTGGAACGGAGAAAAACAAGCTGTTCTGCACCGATATAGCAATGGTGGTGACCGATTTCCTGGGTAAGCATTTCACCGATATCATGGATTACAACTTTACAGCTACTGTGGAGAAGTATTTCGATGATATAGCTTCGGGCGACCTGGAGTGGACCAAGATGCTCAAGGATTTCTATGACCCATTCCACGATACTACACAGAAGAGCATAGAGGAAGGCGAGAGGTCGTCGGGCGAGAGGATTCTCGGCAACGATCCTCAGACCGGAAAGGTGGTGCTCGTAAGAATCGGACGTTTTGGCCCAATTGTTCAGCTGGGCGAAAACGAGAGCGAGGAGAAGCCTGTGTTCGCTTCCCTGCTGAAGAGCCAGCACATTGAGAGCATCACGCTTGAGGAGGCTCTGGAGCTGCTGAGCAACGAGATGGGCGGCACTTTATTGGGCGTGGATCCCAAGACCGGCAAGAACGTATATGCAAGGGTAAGCCGTTTCGGGCCAATGGTTCAGCTCGGAGAGGCTGATGATCCCGAGAAGCCGAAATACGCCACTATCCTGAAGCCTTACAACATCGACAATATCACGCTGGAGCAGGCTCTCAAGCTCCTGGAGCTTCCACGCGAGCTGGGCGAATATGAGGGCTACAAGATGAAGGTGGCTGTGGGAAGGTTTGGCCCATACGTGAGCTGGAACGGCAAATTCGTATCGCTGAAGAAGACTGATGACCCTATGATCGTATCCTACGAGCGCTGCATAGAGCTCATAAAGGAGAAGGCCGAGAAGGATGCCAACAACCTTATAAGGGAGTTCAGCGAGAATCTCCGCATAGTGAAGGACCGCTGGGGACATCCAACTATCTGGTACAAGAAGAAGTACTACAAGCTGTCGTCGCAGACCGACCCGTTGTCGCTAAGCGAGGCCGACTGCCTGAAGATAGCCGGAGTGGATCCAGAGAAGGAGGCGGCTAAAAAATCGCCATCAGCTAAAAAAACTACTACCAAGAAAACTACTAAGAAGTGATTCTATGAAAAAGACTCTACTTGCTCTATTCGCGGCCTCTTGTCTTGGCGGCGCGGCCATGGCACAGCAGGACCCACATTACAGCCACTTCATGTATAATCAGGTGGCATACAATCCTGCATACTGCGGTACCGACGGAGTAATAAACGCTACTCTGCTGTATCGCAATCAGTGGGTGGGCATGGATGGCGGACCTAATACTACGGTATTGTGCGCTGATGCGCCGGTGCGTCTGCTGGGCACTCAGGGAGGCGCGGGCATTACCCTGATAAGCGATAATGTGGGTTTTGAGTCTAATTTTACGGCCAAGGCCGCATACGCTCAGCATCTCCAAGTGGGCGCCGGACAGCTTTCGATAGGAGTGGACGCCGGATTGTATAATAAGGCTGTGGATGGCGACTGGCAGTTTCCAGACCAGCCTGAGGCCATTTTCAGCGGAAAGTGCAGGAAGATGATATTTGACCTCGGAGCCGGCATATACTACAATCTGGGCGGTCTTACGCTGTCGTTTTCGTCGATGCACGTGGCCAATCCTACGCTCGATTTCTCCGAGGATGGAGAAACTTATCTGGCAAGACATTATTATTTTGCAGGATCATACAATATTTCTATACCAAATACGTTATTTGATGTGACGCCCTCAGTAATTGTGATGTCTGATGGAAATACAGCACAGACTGATATAAATATTAATTTTTTATACAATAAAAAAGCGTGGGGCGGCGTTAGCTATAGAAACGGAGACGCAATAACGGTCTTGGGCGGTCTTAAGATAATGAACGACGTAAAAGTAGGCCTTGCTTACGAGCTTGGCTTATCGAAGCTGAGGAAAACAAACTCCGGATCGGTGGAGGTGATGCTCGGATACAGTTTTATGCCGGAAAGAAGCAAGCCCGCACAGAAAGTGAAAAGCGTGAGGTTTTTGTAGAAAAAAATAAATATTGTGTAATATCAACTTAGGAAACATAAAAGTATTATGAAAAAGGTTTTAGTAGCAGCAGCATCAGGACTTCTGATGTTAAGCTCATGCAACAAGGGAGCAACGGGCGAGCTTACAGGAGCTCTAAACCGTCCTGCCAACTATGCTGAGGCCGATCCATACGGAATGGTTTTTATTCCACAGGGAAGCTTCAACATGGGACCTAACGACCAGGACGTGCCTTTTGCTATGACAGCGCAGTCGAAGACTGTGACAGTGGATCCATTCTGGATGGATGACACTGAGATTACAAACAACGAGTACCGTCAGTTTGTAGAGTGGGTACGCGATTCCATCGCCATGCGTCTCTGCCTGATAGCAGGTGCCGGCGAGGGCAGCAAGGGTAATATGTTTAAGATTGATGTGGATCCCGACAAGGTGGACATCAATGAGTATGACCCTGAGAATCCTAAGACCTGCTGGCTCAACTGGGAAAACCGCGACAAGGTTTGGGACAAGAGCGGCAAGGGCGACGAGCGTCAGGCTATCTCTGATGCCATCAAGGATCTCTACCTCATCAAGGAGGAGCGTTTCAACAAGCTTCAGGAGATTGATACCCGCAAGCTGATCTACGATTACTACTGGGTAGACCTCAAGCAGGCCGCCCTCAAGGAAAACCGCTACAACTTCAATGAGGATTTCACCGGCGGTAAGTACGAGGGTACCGTGATTGACGCCAAGGGTAATATAGTTCCTATCCAGGACCGTCGTTCTTTCATCATGGACGGCAGAATCAATGTATATCCTGATACACTCGTATGGATGAGCGACTTTACATACTCATACAACGAGCCAATGGCAAGAAAGTATTTCTGGCACGTGGCTTTCGACAACTATCCTGTTGTGGGTGTTAACTGGAAGCAGGCTACAGCATTCTGTATCTGGCGTACCGACTTGCTCAACAATTATCTCCGCTCTCAGCACCAGCCAATGGTGGAGCAGTACCGTCTTCCTACCGAGGCAGAGTGGGAGTATGCGGCCCGCGGCGGTCTCGCACTCTCGATGTATCCTTGGGGTGGCCCTTACACCAGAAACGCTTCTGGCTGTTTTATCGCCAACTTCAAGCCTCTCCGCGGACGCTATGCTGATGACGGCGCCGCCACCACAATCGAGGTTGCAACATACGCTCCTAATGAGTACGGTCTCTACGATATGGCCGGCAACGTAGCTGAGTGGACCTCTAACGCTTTTGATGAGAGTGCTTACTCATTTACCCATGACCTTAACCCTGACTATAGCTACAATGCTATGGCCGACGATCCTCCAGTATTGAAGCGTAAGGTAGTACGCGGTGGCTCTTGGAAGGATGTAGGATATTACCTCCAGGTTGGTACACGTACTTACGAGTATCAGGATACTGCTAAGTGTTACATCGGCTTTAGATGTGTAAGATCTTACATGGGTCGCAACGCTACAGATTGGGATTATGGCAACTTCTAGAATTTCATAATACTTCATCAGATAATGTCGCAATGCTGTTGGCTCAACAAGGCCGGTGGCATTGCGATTTCTGTTTTCTTATCTATCGTTTGGTAGATTTGCATATCTGATTGATAGATAAAGCGATAGATGAGTAAAATAAAGAATTGCGGAATCTGATGATGTTGGAACAGAATTTGTTTCTTAAAAAAATATAAAAAAAAATCGCTGAAAGTTTTTTGCTTTCGCAAATTATATATACTTTTAGCGTGTGAATTTGGACAAATGAACCCGGTGTTTATGAGCCCAGAATCAATGAGAAAAACAATAAACAATTTTCAATAATTTAAATTTTAAATTAATAAATTATGGTAGCATTTAACAAAACCAGGAAATTCGCTAACATTTTCCAGAAATTCAACTCTATTGGTGCCGCTGTCGTTATTGTCGGTGCGCTGTTCAAGATCCAGCACTATCCTGGAGCTTCTGTCATGTTGATGGTAGGTCTTCTTACTGAGGCCGCTATCTTCTTGATCACAGCCTTCGCTCCACTTCCAACCGAGTACCACTGGCAGAACATCTTCCCTGAGCTTATGTTCACAGAGGAGGACGAGGAGAACCTTGAGAACGCTGGCACACCAGCTCCTATCTGCAAGGTAACACCTTGGGAGAACTTCATCGACAAGTCACACAGCCCATACAACTTCGAGAACATGGGTGGTGGCTCAGCCGCTAAGGTTTCTGGTGGTTCATCACTTGCCGCTTTCGACGAGATGCTCGAGAAGGCTGGTGGCAAGGATTTCTTCGGCAAGCTCGGCAACAACCTCGCAAATCTCAGCGAGAACGCCAAGGACCTCGCTTCTGTATCTAACGCAGCAGCTGCTTCACAGGCTTTCACAAGCACTCTCCAGTCTGCTTCTTCAGCTATTTCTTCTTTCAACTCTTCTGCTGAGGATATGGCTAACACCATGGGTTCTGTACAGGGCCAGATCACAAAGCTTGGTGCTGTAGACTTCTCTGCCCTCACCGATGGCAACAAGGAGTACAGCGACAATATCTCTAAGCTCAACAAGAATCTCGGCGCTATCAACGGCGTATTCGAGATGCAGCTCAACGACTTCGACTCAGTTATCGCTGGTCTTAAGGAATCTGTACAGGGTGCCAAGACATACTCTTCCGAGATCAACAAGCTCGGCAACAACCTCAAGGCTCTCAACACTGTATACGGCAACATGCTTACAGCTCTCAACGTTAAGTTGTAATAAGCGGCCAAGACACATTAATATAAATCAATTTTAATTTGTTAATTCTTTAAAACTAGTATAATATGAGTGGAGGAGGAAAAGAAACCCCAAGGCAAGCGATGATCGGTATGATGTACCTGTTCTATACCGCGCTTTTGGCGTTGAACGTTTCTGCAGAAATCCTTTCAGCATTCTCTCTCGTAGATTCATCATTGCGCAAGACCAATGAGATTAATGAGAAAGTGATTGGTGATACTCACCAGGGCTTCAAGGATGCTTTGAAAAATGATCCAGGTGTAGCTCCAATCTTAGCAACTGCCGAGCAGGTGATGGCTAAGTGTGACGAAGCTTATAATGTAGTTCAGTCTTACAAAGAGAGATTTGTTTGCACCCTCGAGGGTGTGGAGAATCTCGACGCTCTCTGGGCTGCTAAGGAGGTAGAGCCAAATTCAGTATATTTCGGCGACCTCGTTTCCAAGAAAGATGATAACAATGTTGGTGGCCAGATCTTCATTCAGGAGAATGAGGGTGAGCACGGTCTCGCTGTTCAGCACAGCCGTGAGAACCTCAAGGCTTATCTTTCTGAAATTGTAGACAAGGACACTGTATCTACCGACGGTGAGAAGGAGTCTATGAAGACTACCATCATCGAGATGCTTGCTACCGAGGCTGTAGAGTCTCAGGAGGAGCCAGGAAAGATCGTTCCATGGCCAGCCGCCAACTTCGAGCACCTTCCTGCAGCCGGTGTGCTCTCTCTTATGACCAAGATGCAGAGCGACGTGCGCAACGTGGAGGCTTCAATGCTTCAGTATCTCCGTGGCCTCGTAGGCAAGGCTGATATGAAGTTCAACGCTATCAAGGCTGTTGTTACAGCTCCATCTAACTACGTACAGCAGAACGAGCCTTTCAAGGCTGAGATCTTTATCGCAGCTTACGACTCTACACAGAATCCTGAGATTCTCGTAGGTGGCTCTCCAATTCCTGTTAAGAATGGTGTTGGTACCTACACCGGCAACACAAGCTCTCCAGGTCCTCACTCTTTCCAGGGTGTTGTTAAGTTGAAAAACAAGAACACCGGCGAGATCAAGGATTATCCTTTCAAGAGCGAGTATGAGGTTGGCGTATCTTCATTGTCGGTATCACCTACCAAGATGAACGTACTCTACATCGGTGTACCTAACCCAATCGACATCACATCTTCAGGCGTGGATCCTAACAAGCTCAACCCATCTATTACCCAGGGTTCTATCACCAAGGGTGCCAAGCCAGGTGAGTTCGTAGCTAATGTTAAGTCTCCAGGTACTGTTAAGATTTCTGTATCTGCCAATATCGACGGTTCACAGAAGAGCCTTGGTTTCAAGGAGTTCCGTGTAAAGAAAGTTCCAGATCCAGTGCCAGAGGTTGGTGGCGCACGTGGTGGTGTAATCGGTAAGGCTGTTCTCGCAGCTCAGGCCGGTGTAATCGCCAAGCTCGACAACTTCGACTTCGATATGAAGTTCCAGATTGTATCATTCAAGGTTTCTGCAACTGTAAAGGGCTTTACCGAGGATCAGGAGTCTAAGTCTGCCGCATTTACCCCACAGCAGAAGGCTCTTATCAACAAGGTTCCAGCTGGTGGCAAGATCTACATCGAGGAAATCAAGGCCAAGGGTCCTGATGGCACTATCCGTGATCTGCCTACACTCAGCTTCAAGCTTAAGTAATATTTCCTGAAAAATATTGCAGTTTTTTTACAATATTTTATAAAAAAGAGAGTTTTAATAATACATAACAGTTTATTAAAACTCTCTCTTTTTTTTGGGAAGTTTACTAATTTTAGATATAAAATCATGAAAAAAATTCTGTTCTTGATGGCTATAGCAGCCATTTTGCAGTGTGTGGACGCTGTAGAGACCCACGCTCAGGTCCTCTTAGGTCTTCCATACGAGAAGATCCACACTGTTAACCGTAAGCCGGTTCCTTACCAGTATGTGAGGGAGTCGGATGTGATGTGGAGTAAGATTATATGGCGCCGTATAGAGCTTACAGAGCGTGCCAATCAGCATCTCTATTTCCCTACCGAGCCTACCGATGGCCGCATGAGCCTTATCGATGTGCTCCTCGAGGGTATTCACACTCAGGGTCTTACAGCCTACAATGAGAATAATGGTGATGAGTTCGGCACTATCGTTACCGAGAAGGAGGTTCATACTGCGTTGGGTACCGAGACTACCACTATGACCGTTACCGATATCAATGGTGACGACCAGACCAAGGTAGTTGAGCAGCCTTACAACAGCTCTGAGGTTAAGTCTTACCTCCTCAAAGAGCTCTGGTTCTTTGATAAGCAGCGCTCTGTAATGGAGGTTCGCATTATCGGTATTTGCCCAATCCGTATCTATTACCGCCCCGATGATCTCGACCAGGAGCATCCACAGCAGAAGAAGACTTTCTGGGTATACTATCCAGAGGCCCGCAAGATTCTCTCTAATGCCGAGTGTTTCAACAGCAACAACGATGCAGCCCGCCTGAATTTCGAGGATATTTTCCAGAAGAGATTCTTCTCAAGCTATATCTTCGCCGAGTCGAATGTTTACGACAACCGTTTGATTCAGGAGTATGCTCAGGGTCAGGAGTGCCTTCTCGAGGCCGAGCGCATCAAGGAGCAGATTTTCAACTTCGAGCAGGATTTGTGGGAGTATTAGGATATATTTTGGCCGTTTAGGCTGATAGTTTTTTGATATGCGGATGGCGCGTATTCCTTTTTCCGGAGTACGCGCCATCTTTTTTTTTGCCATTAGCTGATATGATAAAAAAATCGCCATCAGCTGATATGATGATGTATGTATCAGCTGATATACAAGGCTATGGGCGGTGCTGGTAGCTGATCTGGTAGCTGATCATGGGGAAGAGGCCCGGGAGGGTCATGCCGGTGGCCACAAAATGGTTTTCCTTGATGTAGTTGGACGGGATTTCGTATGTGCCGGCCGGGGTTTTTATCTTGTTGTAGCTTACCATTACGTAGTTGTTGCGGTTGTAGAGGTTGTATACCGACAGCATGATGTCGTGGACCAGCCGGCTGCCGGGCCTGCGGAATGTGTATTCTATGGCTATGTTCAGCTTGTGGTAGCAGGGCAGGCGCGCGTTGTTTCGCTCGCCGTAGTAGGGGATTTTGTATTCGTCGTAGTAGTAGAATCCCACGGGCTTGGTGTAGGGGATGCCCGTGTTGTAGTTCCAGTCGGCTTTTACTATTAGCCTGGGGGTGATGCTGTACTGCACCATGGTGTGTATTACGTGGGGTATGGAGTTGTCGGGGATGTAGTTGTAGCTGTAGAGGTCGGGCGTGTGGCGGGTGCTGCGCGTGTAGGTGTAGAATGCTTTGGCGCGGAGTTTTCCTGTGTTTTTTTCAGCTGATAGCTCTATTCCGTTGCTTACCGCCTCGCCGAGGTAAAACTCGTTTTCGATGGTGCGGTTCATCAGCATGTTGGCGTGGAGCTTGTATTCGGTGAGGTTGTGGTAGTTTTTGTGGTAGATGCATGTGGAGAACAGGATTTCGCGGAGCTTGATGTTTCCGCTTATGGTGTATGAGTATACTTCCTGGGGCTTGAAGAAGTTTCCGCTCGGGATCCAGAGGTCGAGTGTGGTGAATGGGCTTATGGAGTTGCTGAGCATGTGGTGGAACTGTACGTTGCGCTCGGCTGATGCTTTTACGCTTATTCGGTTGGTGGGCTTGATGAGCAGCGATAGGCGTGGCTCCAGCTCCATGTATGTGTGGAACCGGCCTTTGTCGTATGTGGTGGTGTCCCACTTGAGGAGTGTGTCGTTGAAGTAGAAGCTCTTGGCCGGGCCGTAGTTGCTCCAGGCGTTGATTCTGGTTCCGTATTTTACGGCTATTTTGTGGCTGATGGAGCTCTCGCCTGCCATGTACAGGGTTATGTTGTCTGCGTTGCCGGTCAGGAGTCCGCTGTTGGATTTTTCCTTGTTGATGTAGAGTGTGGCCGGGGTGAATATGTGGTATGAGTATTCGGCGCCGAATTTCAGGGTGTTTTTGGGCGTGAGGTTGTATGTGAAGTCGTTGCGGAGCGATATGTTGCCTATGCGTGTGTTCCAGAAGTTGCTGTGGTCCTCGTTGGTGTATACTTTGTATTTGTATTGTCCGAAATATAGGATCTGGTTCATCTGGAATCTGGGACCCAGCACGCGGTAGTTTCGTATGGTGGCGGCTATGTTTTTCCATGATACGGCGTAGTTGTTGCCGGTCTCGAGGTTTGAGTAGTAGTCGCTGCCGGAGAATATCGACAGGTAAAGGCGGTCCTTGTCGGATAGCTTGATGTGTACCTTGCCGTGGATGTCGTAGAAGCTGAAG
>JAZUEG010000329.1:0-5638 GCA_045640025.1 Bacteroidales bacterium | reverse complement strand
GCCGAGGAGCGCGGACAGGCCGAGGCCATAGCCAGAAACATCTACGAGATGTTCCGCATCAAGACCCCGATAATCTGCATCGTAATAGGCGAAGGCGCATCGGGCGGTGCCATAGGCATTGGCGTAGGCGACAAGGTGCTGATGCTCGAGAATACCTGGTATTCGGTGATAGCCCCCGAGAGCTGCTCATCGATACTCTGGAGAAGCTGGGATTTCAAGCGCGAGGCCGCCGAGGCCCTCAAGCTCACAGCCAAGGACATGTATGCCAACAAGCTGATAGACGGTATAATCCCCGAGCCTGTAGGCGGCGCCCACACCAACCCTGCCGAGATGTACTCCATAGTAAAGAAAACCATCATGGACAACATCAAGGAACTCCAGAAAACACCTGTAGACCAGCTCGTAAACCAGAGAATTGAGAAATTCTGCAACATGGGAGTATATCAGGAATAAACGACATCAGCTACTAAACATCTGATAATAAAGGAATAAATGAACAGAAGAATAAATGGGTTGCCTCATTTATTCTTTTGTTTTATATGGATATTCCAACGCATACTCTTTTATTCATTCATCATCAAGAACATGGCCACTACTCAATCCAACAACCCAAAGACCAAAAGGAAAAACGAGACGTCGTTTGTGATGCACGTAAACGACCAGTACGGACGCATACCGCCCCACGACCTTCAGCTCGAGGAAGTGGTATTGGGCGCCATAATGCTGGAGACCGGCGCAGAGATCGACGTATTCAACATATTGAGCCCCGACAGTTTCTACACCGAATCGCACCGCAAGATATACGAGGCGATACTCAGGCTGTCGTCGGCGCAGAACCCTATCGACATATACACAGTAACCGAGCAGCTGGCCAAGGACGGCACCCTCGAGGAGGTAGGCGGCGCATACTACATAGCATCGCTCACCGAGAAGGTAGGCTCGGCCGCGCATCTGGAATACCATTCGCGCATTATCCAGCAGAAATACATACAGCGACAGCTGATAAAAATAGCCACCGAGATAGAGGAAAAGTCATACGACGTAACCAACGACGTAAACGACATCCTGGAGTTCTCGGAAAAATCAATTTTCGACCTGGCCAACGGAAACGTGAAATCGCAGACCCAGGCCATGAACGACGTGCTGAAGGAATCGATAGCGCAGATAGAAGAGGCATCCAAGCGCACCGACGGCCTCTCGGGTGTGCCATCGGGTTTCACATCGCTCGACCGCATCACTCAGGGCTGGCAGAAATCTGATATGATAGTTATCGCGGCCCGTCCAGCCATGGGAAAAACCGCATTCATCCTCTCCATGGCCCGCAACATGACCGTAAACCACAAGGTGCCGGTCATGATATTCTCGCTGGAAATGTCGGCGGTGCAGCTTGTAAACCGTCTCATAGTATCAGAGACCGAGCTCAGCTCCGACAAGATACGTACCGGAAAACTCGAGGACCACGAATGGATACAGCTCGACACCAAGGTAAAGAACCTTCAGGACGCACCGCTCTTCATAGACGACACCGCCGCCATATCGCTGTTTGAGCTCAGGAGCAAGTGTATCCGCATGAAACTTCAGCACAATATCGGCATGGTGATGATAGACTACCTTCAGCTGATGAGCGGTCCTCCAGAGGTGCGCGGCAACCGTGAGCAGGAGGTTTCCACCATATCGCGAGGCATCAAGCAGCTGGCCAAGGAACTTAACGTGCCTATAATAGCGCTATCACAGCTCTCTCGAAGCACAGTATCGCGAGGCGGCGACAACCGTCCTCAGCTCAACGACCTCCGTGACTCGGGAGCCATCGAGCAGGATGCCGACATTGTATGTTTTATCCACCGTCCGCAATACTACGGAATCCTCCAGGACGCCGAGGGCAACAGCACCGAAGGCCTCGGACAAGTAATCATCGCCAAGCACCGTAACGGCGCCACCTGCGATGTAAATCTCCACTTCCGCAAGGAGTTTGCCCGTTTCGAGGAGTGGGACTCCATGGGTCTGAGCACCGGCCTTGCCCCGCTCGACGACAGCGGCAACATGGTACAGACATTCGGATCGTCGATGAATGACGACACCAATTTCGACCCATTCTCCTCTCCCAACCCATTCGGAGGCGGCGCCGCCCCAGCGGCACCTACCGAGGATGCACCTTTCTAATTTGCCGGATTATTTACCGTATTATTACCGTATTATTACCGTATGTAAACCACGACTACGTCGTGGGTGTACATACGGCTATTGATACTTTGTCCCCGTTGGGGACCTTGACCAAGTGAAACTTAAAAATCATAAGGTATGGCATACTTTCAGCTCTTTTATCATTTGATAATCAGAACATATCGGTCAGGCGCAACGATTCCTGAAGAATACGAAAAAGAATTGTATATGCACATATACAATTATGCCGAAAAGCACGAATGCAAAGTATATAGAATAAACGGCATGCCGGATCACGTTCATATATTCTTGTCGATTCCTCCCAAGATAGCCATTTCGGATTTTGCGCACAACATGAAATTAGCTACATCAAAATCATTGAAATACAACGAGCATTTCCCTGATTGGGAAGGCTGGGGAGAATCTTTCGGTGTGATATCATACTGCATCAGAGACAAGGAAATGCTAATAAACTACATAAAAAATCAAAAGGAACACCACAAAAAAGTATCCACATTAGATGAAATAATGACATTATATGACGAAAACCAAATTGAATATGACAAAAAATTCATCCAATACTAATCCCGTCCCCAACGGGGACAAAATATCTATAACCGTATGTACATCCTCTGCGGAGCAGAGGTTTACATACGGCACAGATATGTGCCTACTCCTACTCTTCCTCCTCCTCCCCTTCCGCTCCATCGCCACGCAAATCCTGATTCCGATGGACGAGACACAGACCAATCACCTGAAGGCATACGGAATATGCTACGCAATACTGGAGAAGGGCGGTTCGGCCGAATGGCTGCTGAATTACCGCGGAGGCAGTTTTCTCACCGAATACAGCAACGATGTGGTGACAATGTGCAGAGTAAGGAACGTAAAATTTGAAGCGCTGCCCGATGCGGCTGTCAACAACATATTAGCCGAGATATCGCGCAACGATGTCAACATGGAGCAGATAAAGCTCGAAAAAGCCCCAAAAATAGCCGTCTACGCCCCAAAAACCTACAAGCCATGGGACGACGCCGTAATGCTGGTGCTCACATACGCCGAAATCAAATACACAGTAGTATACGACGAGGAAATCCTGAACGGCGACCTCAAGGACTACGACTGGCTCCACGTTCACCACGAGGATTTCACAGGACAATTCGGTAAATTCTACTCTCTATACAAAAACGCGCCATGGTACCGCAATCAGGTGACAGAATTCACGGCATTGGCGCAAAAAATGGGCTACAGCAAGGTTTCTCAGCTGAAACTGGCCGTAGCCAAGACGATGAAGGATTTTGTGGGCAACGGCGGATTTATGTTCGCCATGTGCTCGGCCACCGACAGTTATGATATAGCCCTTGCAGCTGATGGCGTGGATATATGCCAGCCCATGTTCGACGGCGACCCTATAGATCCCGACTGTCAGAGCAAGCTCGATTTCAGCAAGACATTCGCATTCCAGAACTTCAAGCTCGAGCTCGACCCCAATGTATACGAATACTCCGACATAGACGCCACCACATTCCGCAACGTGCCCAAATCCGACGATGTATTCACATTGTTTGAATTTTCGGCCAAGTGGGATCCTGTGCCCACAATGCTTTGCCAGAACCACGAGGCCGTAATAGACGCATTCATGGGACAGACCACATCATACAGAAAGGAAGTGCTGAAGCCATCGGTACTGATAATGGGCGAAAACAAGGCCGCCAACGAGGCCCGGTATATACACGGCGAATACGAGAAAGGCACATGGACATGGTACGGAGGCCACGACCCCGCCGACTATCAGCACTTTGTGGGCGATCCTCCCACCGACCTCGACCTTCACCCAAATTCGCCCGGCTACCGCCTGATACTCAACAACGTACTCTTCCCCGCCGCCAAGAAGAAAAAGATGAAAACATAGGATGAGTAGTTAGTAGTTAGTAGTTAGTCCATCCGGATTGTGGCGCTATTATTTGAGGCGTTGCCGTATGAGAGCGCACTAACTACTATCTACTAACTACCAACTACTAACTACCAACTACTAACTACTAACTACTTCCTCAAATACGCCTCAGCCACCTCGCAGAGCTGTGCGTAGAAATCTGCGCCGAAGGCCTCGGTGATGGGGTCCTCAAGGAATTTGTAGCAAGGCACTCCAAGACGGTCGCCATTGATGAGTGCGCAGTCGCAGATATTCCAGCGGTGGAATTTTATAGCCTTGAACGGGCCTACCTGGTCGATACGGATAGGATACAGATAGCAGGAAATTGGCTTGCGCCATTTGGTCTTGCCATCAAGGAATGCGCGCTCGTATGCGCACATCAGCATGCCGTCCTTGTGGGTTACGTATGCGCACTCCTTGCTCGGACCGAGAGTGGTGCCGAGGTCGCCTTCCTCGTCTATCACACCAACCCCCTGCTCTTCCACGGCCTTTATGTTTTCGGGCGACATGTAAGGCTTGGCTGCCTCGTAATTGAGCTCCAGCTGGTCCAACTCGCGCTCGGTAAGCGGAGCACCCGAATCGCCCTCTATGCAGCAGCAACCCTTGCAGACGCTTAGGTCGCATACAAATTTCTGAAGGAAAATATCCTCGTCGATAAGTACGTCGTTAAGAATAATCATGATACGTAAGAAAAAAGAAATAAAAAAAATAATTTATGAATAATCTGGCGTGTATTAGTTTGGGACAATGATAAAAAACATTTAGGCATTATCGCAAACTAAATATTGCTGTCGATTATTCATAAATTATTTCTGGAAAAGATAGAAGCAAGAATTAACATTCTTCCTGGAGCGCGCAAAGTCTTTCCAAACACATTTTTGCGGCCTGCTGTTCAGCCTCCTTTTTCGAAATTCCTACACCCGAGCCCATTTCCACACCATTCACTACCACGAGCGAAAGGAAGTATTTGCTGCCCGGAGCGTCGAGTTCTGTCATAAACTCTACCTGACGCTTGTTTTTCTGCCCCCACTCTATCATCTGAGACTTGTAGTTGCAGTTGTGATGCTCCAATTCCACGATGTTCAGGTAATTGGGCATAATGCGCTTGTAGATGTATTTGCCGGCCTTCTTGAATCCTCTATCGAGATACACTGCACCGAGAAAAGCCTCGAACGCATCGCCATAGAGGTGGACACCCTTGGAGCTGGCCTTCACGTTGGTTTTCACGAGCTTGTCGAGCCCGATGTGCTTGGTAAGCGCCGAAAGGTTGTCGCCATTCACTATCCTTGATCTTGTCTGTGTAAGATATCCCTCCTGCTGGTTTGGGAATTTCTTGTAAAGATACTCACCTATCAGGAGATCGAGCACCGAGTCGCCCAGGAATTCCAGACGCTCATTGTTTATCATCTGTCCGTCCTTGCGGATCGACTTGCTCCTGTGTATAAGGGCAATCTTGTAAAGATCAAGATTGTTTGGATAAAAGCCCGTAATTCGTCTTATGGCTAAGACGAATTTTTTATCGGGCCTAAAAATAAATTTGATAAA
>JAZUEG010000328.1:0-8125 GCA_045640025.1 Bacteroidales bacterium | reverse complement strand
GAAAAAGAAGTTCGACAAATTCGGATATTATTCGCAGATGCCTTGGCAGAGTATTGTGCACCATGACAAGGGGTTGCTGAACATAGCACTGGTGCCGGCATTGCATAAGGGCGGAAACCCCGGCAACGACCGCTATACCGGCGTATGTTTCTCGCCCACAGGCAGTGTGGTGATTGCCAAGGGTCAGGATCCGTCGGTGGTAGCTCATGAGGTGGGGCATTTCCTGGGGCTGAAGCACGCGCTCGATATTCCCGACAATATTATGTCGTATAATCCCAAGAAGAGCGAGCGCCGGAATTTCAGCGACGACCAGAAGGCCACAATGCTGAAGGAGGCTTCCAAGATGAAGAACGCAAATCTCTGGGAGCATGGACCATACGACCCGAAAGCCGATGGATGGGAGCCGAACGACACGCGTGAGATGGCGTCGGTGATTAAGAACGATGGAATGTATGTGTACACATTCCACAAAAAGGTGGACGCTAAGGGAAACATCAGCTACAACGATGAGGACTGGGCCAAATTTACCGTGCCGAAGAGCGAGGCCGGCAATAATCTCGTGATATCGCTGAATATTGGCACATCGCACAATGAGATGAACCTGAAGGCCGAGATCTGGGACAGGAACGGCATTGTGACTGAGTCGCTGGTAGGCAGGGATGGCAAGTCGCTGGAAATTAAGGATATAAAGCCGGGATTGTATCATCTGCATCTTCAGAATCTGGCCGAATATGATTACGAATTTGTTGTGATGATGTTTTTTGGCCATTAGCTAATATTTTTTTATAATTTATTTTGTTTTTATGATTTTTTTATGCTAATTTTACGCTTTAAATAGGATTGTACTTATCCATAGTGTAATTTTTGCAGCTAACAACATGAGAAAAATATTGACATCGGCAGTGCTCTCGGCCATTTCGCTATGCGCTTTGGCTCAGGATTCCATTATGCCAAATCAGACCGTTCCCGTGGCATCGTATCAGATAGATGCCAAGCTTGATACCGACGCCAAGATGGTATCGGGTACCGAGATTCTCACTTGGAAAAACACAACTTCGGATACTGTATCGGAGCTGATGTTCCATACTTATCTCAATGCGTTCAAGAATTCAAGAAGTACATATTTTGTTGAGAGTCAGCTGAATACAGGATATAATCTGGGCGAGTATTTGGCCGAGAACGAGATGGGCTACATCGATATCAACCGCATGGTGATAGTGGATGGCGACCCTCTGACTCAGGATCTCAAGTATTTTCAGCCCGACGACAACAACACGCTCGATCAGACCGTGATGAAGGTGAAGCTGAACAATCCGGTGCTTCCCGGCGCCGAGATCAAGCTCTCCATCACTTTCCTGAGCAAGCTCCCAAAGATAGTATCGCGCACAGGATACGAGCGCGGAGATTTCTACATGGTGGGTCAGTGGTTTCCGAAAATCGGAGTCTACGAGCCCAAGGGAATGCGTCAGCGACCGGCCGGCGGATGGAATTGCCATCAGTTCCACTACAATTCGGAGTTTTATTCTGATTTCGGAAATTACGACGTATCTATCAATGTTCCAGAGAAATACAAGGTAGCGGCCACCGGTGTGGAGACCTATGAGGCCACCATCGGCGACGGCACCAAGACTTATAAGTTTTCAGCTAATGACGTTATAGATTTCGCATGGTCGGCATCGCCAAGATACCGCCTCTACACCGATACATATAAGAAAGGTACACCCGAGGCCAAGGGCATCAAGCTCTATTACCTGCCGGAGCATTCGGGCGAGGCTCAGAGATACATCTCGGCCGTAAAGAATGCCATGGAATACATGAACGAGAATGTGGGCACTTTCCCATATCCCGAGATTACGCTTGTAGATTGTCCTTATTACGCCGAGGAGGCAGCCGGAATGGAATATCCTATGCTGGTGACTGTGAGCACTTTCAACAATATGCCAAGCGGAGTGCGCGAGGCCGAGAGCGTGGCAATCCACGAGTTTGTCCACAATTATTTCCAGTCGGTGGTGGCCACCAACGAGTTTGAGGAGGCCTGGCTCGACGAGGGCTTCACCTCATTCTACGAGAGCCAGATCATGGACAAGTATTACGGCGATGGTTCGCTCTACAATTTCATGGGTTTCAAGATGAACACATCCGAGAGGTACCGCACCGAATACACCCAGAGCTACAATCCTTCGATATCATCTATCGACAATTTCTCATGGAAATATCCATCATACACATACGGCACCATGGTATACTCCAAAACCTGCACTATGCTGCAGACCCTCAAGGGATTGCTCGGCGAGGATACCTTCAATACCGTGATGCGTGAATACTATACAAAATACAAGTTTGGTCATCCATCGGGACGCGATTTTCAGGCCGTGGTAAACTCTGTGGCCGCCAGGAAGAACGATCCTAAGGTGGGTAGCAATCTCAACTGGTTTTTTGATGCGATGCTCCGCAGCGACCAGGTTTGCGACTACAAGCTCGCCAAGATTGTGAACAGGACTTTGGCCAACAAGAGCAACGGATTTTTCGACAACGGACTTACCAAGCTCTTCGTGAATACCGATACGGCCGAGGTGCAGCGCACATCGATTTTCGTACAGCGCATGGGCACCATGATAATGCCTGTTGAGGTGCTCGTAACATTGGAGAACGGCGAAACCCAGATGTTCTACTGGGACGGCAAGGCCCGCTGCAAGGAGTTTGTGGTAAATTCCACAGTGCCAGTGGTTTCGGCCGAGATCGACCCCGAACACAAGATAGCCTGCGATTTGGATTTGGTGAACAATTCGATGTCATTGAAAGACACATCCAATCCAATTTGGAAATATGCCACCAAGTTCCTATTCTGGCTTGAGAACATTTTCCAGTCGGTGGCATTTTTCGCCTAATACACTTTATTATTGTAGAACCAATTCAACATTCACAGCATGAATATATTAAAAGCATACGGCAGAGGTTTCAAGAATTCTTTGCGTCATCCAAGGATGATACTGCTGATATTCGCAATCACCCTGTTGCTTGGACTCTCGGTGGCATTGCCGTTCTTCTTCTCGTTCAAGAGCGCGGTAGGCAATTCTGTAGTTACCAATCTCGACTACACCACGATGTCGGAGCTCGTGAAATTCCATTCGTGGAACCTGGATTCCATCATCAGTCAGGGAAAATTCTCAGTGCTAATCTTCTGGCTGATAATGATTTTCTTTGTGGGCGGTATAGTCCGCACATTCAATAGGGAGGATTTCACCGTAGGCACATTCTTCTCGGGCGCGGGAGTCAATTTCTTCAGATTCCTGCTCTGCGATGTTATCGTGCTGGCCCTTTTGGCAGTTACCGCCGCCGTGCTTTTCGGTATCAGCTCGTTCCTGCTGTCGCTCTTCCACAATGTAGTAACCGAGACACCGCTCATGTGGGCCTACGGCATAGCCACATTCATATTCCTGTGCGTAGTGGCGCTGTTCCTCATGATCTCCGATTACGCCAAATTCTACATGGAAATGGCCGGCACCAGCCGTGTGCTCAAGGCCATCGGCAAGGGTATCAAGTTCGTTTTCAGCAATTTCCTCAGAACCTACTTCCTCTACGCGCTTCTGCTTGTGCTTCCAATACTTACATTGATATTGTACAAGCTCACCTTCGATAGGATAGGCATGAACACCACATTCGGCATCATTGCCATGTTCTTCGTTCAGCAGTTGTTCATCATCCTGCGCGTATGGTACCGCATCTGGTCGCTGTCGAGCCAGTTTGAGCTCTACGCCGACGATTACGTACAGGTAATCACCTACGACCTTGATATCAAGAAAGTTGAGAAATCCGAGGTTACCGAATCGGAGCCCGAGCCAGTTGTGGATCAGGTAGTTATCTCAAAAACCACCGAGGTAGAAACAATAATTGTAAATTCCGAGGGCGACACATTCACCAAGCCAGCTGATAGCGAGGATATTGTCACCGAGCCAGCTGATGGCGATACATTTACCAAGCCAGCTGATGGCGAGGATGTTGTCATCGAGACCGTTGTGGAGACCAAAACGGAATCTGAGCCAGAGCCAGAGCCTGAGGTTGAGGAACAGCTTTCAAAATTCTACGCTGAGGATCAAGGCGATGGCACCGAATGCAATCTTGCCGATTTGACTCCAGAACCTGAGACCAAGGTTGAAGTCAAGGAATCAGAGCCTGAGGTAAAAGTTGTGGTTAATGAAACTGAGCCTGAGGTGAAAGTTGTAATCAATGAAACTGAGCCTGAAACCAAAGAGACTGAGGTAACTGAAACTACAGAAACCAAGGTTGAGGAAGTTGTGGTAGTGGAAACTACAGTAATCAACAACGAGGGCGATACATTCACCAAGATAGTTGATTCTCAGTCAGATTCAGCTGATGTCGATTCAGTAGTGGAGCCAGCTGATACAGTGAACGTTACCATTCTCGGAGAGCCAATCGTGAGCGACGATTCCGACATCAAGAACGACGACGAGGAAGTTCCCGAACCCGACGACATAGACGAGGAGCTGCTTGCCCAGTATTACAGCGAGGGCGAGAGCGATTCTGCTGATGAGCTTGTTTCAGCTGAAAGCAAGACAGACGACAACCACGAAGTAATCGACATCGACGATATGGATGAGTCGGTAGGTTCGGCAGTTCCGCTCGATGTGGAAGACGACGACGACGATTCCACCACCGTTACCACCACTACTACAACAACTACTACTACTGTAACCACCACAACTACAGAGACTTCATCGGATCCCGACGAGCCCAGGGTGATAAAGATTTACACCGAGCAGGAGATGCGCGACATAGCCCGCAAGCAGCTTGAGGATGCCGGAATCAAGCCCGACATGGCGCTTACCGAAGTAGTTTCGGAGGATATGCCCGATGGAGTAATTTCCGGTGAGCAACGTTCCGACGATCAGTTTGTGGAGCGGAAACTTAAAGACGGTGAGGACTTTGCCGATCCAAATGGCGACGCAAAAGGCTGATAATAAAAGAGGCTGGTTTTCAAAGGATTAACCTTGAAAACCAGCCTTAATTTTTTTTATTGAATTTGGCGTTTTGCCTTTGATTCATTAAATTTAGAACTCCTCAATTTCGTTGTTCTCGCTGTTGTATTTGAGACCGTGGCTGTGGAGAGTTGCGTTGAACGACTGGACATTGATTTTGCCGTTTCGCCAGAGGAAAAGCTCCTTGCGGAGGTCGGCAATCATGTTTTTCAGATATGTGTTTTTCTCCGAGTCGGTGGCTTCTACTTCGATGGTTGGAGCCTTTATTTTGGTCTGCACTTCCACCTGAGGAGCTGATGTCTCGGCCTTGGCAGGTTCTGGAGTTACAGGTTTTGGCTCCTCAACAGGCTGAGCCACAACGTTTTCTTCGCCATCAGCTGGCTGAGTGACAACGGGTTCTGCGCCATCAGCTGGCTGAGAGACAACGTTTTCTTCGCCATTAGCTGGCTGAGGAACAACGTTTTCTGCGCCATCAGCTGGCTGAGTGACAACGGTTTCTTTCTCAGAGGTTTGTGGCTTCTGATTGGATTTGTCGTCTGGTTCGTTTTCGGTTTGCTCCGGCAGGAGGTCGATAGGGTTGCCGCGCATTTCACCCTTCTTGCCAGACTTTCGGATACCCAGCGAGTTTTCTATAAGGCTGTCGAGCCCTCCCTTGAAATTTTTCTTTGCCATAACAAACTTTTGTAGCTAAATGGTTATTATTCAATTACTTCGCCGTGACGTTCCATAATCTCCTGAACGAGATTCTTGTAGTCTTCGGCTCCCTTGCTGTCTCTGTCGTAGTGGAAAATGTCCATACCCTGGCTTGGAGCCTCGGCGAGTGCGATATTGTCGCGTATTCTTGAATCGAATAGCTTCTCCTGGAAGTATGTGTAGATGGTTTCCACCACATCGCGGTGCAGGACTTTTCGCTTGTCGAACTGTGTGACGAAAACACCCGTGATTTCGATGTTTTTGTTGAGGCGTTTTTTTACCTTTCCTATCACCTCGATGATTTTTGTAAGACCCTTGATGGCCAGATAATGCGCCTGTAGCGGGATGTATACCTCGTTGGCGGCGGTAAGAGCGTTGATTGTGAGCAGGCCGAGCGATGGCGGACAGTCGATGAGGATGTAATCGTACTTATCCTGAATGCCCGCGATTGCCTCCTTGAGTATGTATTCGCGGCCGGCCTCGTTGATGAGTTCCATCTCGGCTCCCGATAGGTCAAGGGTAGACGGAAGTATCTCCAGATTGGGAAATACCTCTACGGTTTCTACTTCGGCCTCTCCTTTAAGCACCTCGTACACAGTAACTTTCGACTTGTTGATGCCGTAGCTCTGAGTCATGTTGGCCTGAGGGTCCATGTCTATGAGAAGCACCTTGTGGCCAGTGAGAGCCAGTCCGGCGCCGATGTTTACGGTGGATGTGGTTTTGCCTACTCCGCCCTTGTGGTTGCTTATCGCAATGATTGATGTGCTCATTATGATAGTGGTAAAAATTCAATCCCAAAGTTATATAATTTTCTTTTACCTACGAAACTTTTTTCAAAAATTAATCCATTTTTTTGGAATGGTTGTTGATATTTTAATTTTTTGAAAAAAAATCAATTCTGATATTGTGTATTTGATTTTTTTTGCTTTACTTTGCAAAACGGACGTATTAAATTACGATATGATTATGAAGAAGCTATATTTGCCTCTGTTACTGATATTTACGGCAACTGCATCTTACTCTCAGGAAGACGATTACGAGTATTCTGAGAGCTCGGTGCTTATTGAGCGTAATGTATTGGGCATTGATAATATATCAAACAAGCAGTCTGCCAACAAGCAGGCTATTGGAGCCTTGCACTCCAATAAGACGGCACAGGAGCTCCCTAACTCTATTTATATTGTAACTCATGATGATATTGTCCGTAATGGATGTATTACATTGTGTGATGTATTGAAGACAGTGCCGGGTATCAGAGTCTCTCAGCCGCAGTCTGGCGAGCTGGGTGAGGCTTTTATGATGCGCGGTCTTCTTGGAAATACTTATACCAAGATTCTCTTGAACGGTATTGATGTAAAGCCTGTGGGACATTACGGAATGCCGCTCGGCGCCAATATTCCTATCCGCCAGGCCAAGGAGATCCAGATTATTTATGGTCCGGCCTCGGCATCCAACGGTAGCGATGCGTGTACCGGAGTTATCAATATCATTACCCGTACTCCCGATGATGGTCAGTTTTCGTCAGCTGATATCATTATGGGTACAGGCAATTCCCGTTATGTTAACTTCCATTCAGCCACCAAGTTGGGTCACGGAAAACATGTGGCCAAGTTCTCTATTTATGGAAGCAACCTTAATGCCACCGACCTGAATGTTCCCAAATCGGGCGAGCTTTTCAACAAGTGGAATTATTTCTTCCAGAATGGCGATGTGCTTCCTATGTCGCTCGGCGATGGTCAGACTTACAATATTACCAGGGATATGATAAATCCCCACATGTTTGAGAAGTATCAGGGTCTGTTCAGCAATGTTAAGTACTACTTTATAAATTATGAGGGCCGTAAGGATCCCAATGATCCGTTGGCCGCTTTTTATTATCCAGAGGTAGCTGATGTGGCTCAGGAGGCGTCTCAGCTTGGTGCAGAGTTCTCTATGAGCAATTTCACCTTTACTTATAATCTGATGCACCGCATGGATTTTGCCGATCAGGGTCAGAGTCCGTTTGCTTACAACTACGAGGATCCGCGCAATATGCAGGGCGACCTCATTCACAGGTTTACTCTCAGCGGAAACTATAAGTTTGGCAATCTGTCTTCCGAGACTTCGGTTAGATACATCAAATACCACATGGATGAGAATTCCAGCCGTGGAGTCAACTGGAATTCGGGCTATCAGTATGCTTATGGTGCCAGCGACGAGATAGGCGCCGAGGAGAATATTATCTGGGAGATTTTCAACAACAAGGAGAAGAAGCGCATGCTGACAGTCAGCACCGGTGCGTCGTTCCAGCTTTTTGGTGTTCTGCCTCCTACATTGGAGTGTGAGCGCAAGTTCGATTTCTCTCAGTACAAGGCATTTACCAAGCAGGTGTTCTATGAGGACGAGTATTTCGGATCTTTCGGAATCAATCCTTATACCAGCCGTCAGATTGGCGC
>JAZUEG010000327.1:0-7327 GCA_045640025.1 Bacteroidales bacterium | reverse complement strand
GTAGGTGACGGTAACATCCGAGATCTCAGGAGTTACCTTTACTTCCAGGGCCTGAACCTTCAGAATCTGGTTCTGAGCCTTGTCGGCTACTCCTACTATGAGGTAATATGTGCCGGCAGAGGTGATTCCTGACAGATCGACAGTGAGATACTTTTTGAAAACATCGAACTCTTCTATTGCTTCTTTGTCCCATACACCCGAAGGCAGGTATTTATTGTTTGTTGCACTTTCCACAAATGTATTTGCCTCTGCCTCGGTAGCTGCTATTTTGTATTTGATATACCAGATGCCCGACGAATCGGCTCCGTCATCTTTGGCATTCAATACAATATTGTCGCTTGTATTGCATTCTAATGCGTCGTCGCCGAATACAATATCAGTAGTGCCCAATTTTCCTGACAGAATCGGGAATTTGGTATCGTTGTGCGAGGTAATTGAGTATTCCTTGTTTGCTATACCGAAATCTGGAATAGAGACATAGAATGTTTGGTCTATTGCTCCCTCGTCGTAGAAATATATGCTTGATTCAGTAGGATTTACTTCTGTGCCAACTTTGATATAGGTACTATTGGATTCAGCGATGTAAACTCTTGTTTTTACACCCCAGAGTTTTGATTGCTTATTAGCAGTACTGATGCCCGCATTATAATTCATTACCGGAAGATACTCATTGGTGTTGTAACCGCCCAAGTAAACATAATATGGGTATATTCCGGGATCCTGTATATATACCTGGAAAGTGAAACTGTTATTATCTGTTCCATTGTTTGTAATGGTATAGTTGTCGTCGTCACATTCAAAGGTGTATTTTGCCACTACTGATGATTTTGACAGTGTCAATGCATTGGAAGGTACCGTGATGCTGAACTTTTTATTATCTTCAGAAGGGGTTACTACACACTCGTTGCAACCTTCAGAGCTTATAAGTTTCAGTTTTACGTCATAAACATCATTTCTGTCTGCATCCTCAAAAGATATTGGCATAGAGGCGTTTTCCACATCGGACACAAGTCGCCATGCTGTTTTATTGGTACTTACGGCTCTATTGGGCTCAATGTATGTGATTTCCTTCTTGTTCTTCTCCCAGCTTACAACAGGTGTTGTGCCGTCAGCTTTCATGTCAGCTTCGGTAATTGTAACAGGGACATAGGAATCCGCATCCGCTCCAGTAGGAGTGAATGTGATTTCGTAACTTGTTGGCACGGCGGTAAGTGCAGGATCGTTGGTGGCGGATACCTCCTCGCCATCAATCTTTGTGATTGCCCAGGTACCGGGTATATCGGCTTTGCCGTCAATTATGGCATCAGATACAGCATCTCCGTATGTGAATGTTACTTTTATGTCCGTTACCGTGGGAACGCCTGTTACATTGAAAATCACTTTGTCGAACCCTTCTTTATAATATCCTGTCCATGAGTGGTTCCAAAGCTTGTCTGTAGCGTATGATATGATACCATATTTGCCTGGTTGGGTAATTGTGAATGGGGATGAGTATTTTGTTACATTGCTTACTTCCGGTACGTAACTGTTGAGATCAGTTTCGTCTTTTATTTTCACCAGAAAATAATCAATGGAATCCACACCTACGCCTCCGTCGCTATATTTTATAGAGATGGCGTCAGTGTTTTGGATTTTGGCTCCCGCCGACAATTCGCTCCCACTTCCGTACGAGAATCCTTCAAAAACAGGAGCCGTATTATCAATGTGGAATTCGAAACTGCTTCCGTCGGTGTATTCCGCCGTGTATGCACCATCGGCCAATTCATTTATTGTATAGAGTTCTGTGTAGTCTTCGTAAATAGTATGGTATGAGATATAATCTCTGTTTCCGTATGTGTATATTCCTGACTCACTGAAAGAACCTGTAGGAATCTCACCATAAAAAGAGATATTGCGTACCCATATATCTCCGCTTGCCGCTATAGCGTTATCTAATGTGTATGTTTTCTTGATATAGGAGTAATCCGGCTTCACATACTTATTGGCTATGATATGTGTGATGCCGTCGATGCTTTTGAGAGTGAATTGTTTTGCTCCAGAAATTGTATTTCCGTCTTTGTCTTTCAGGATTACATTTCCAGAATATCCATTTGTTACTTCTACTATTATTTCCTTGGGATCGAGAGCGTTGTATATGCTTCCATATAGTGATATAGATATCCACTTGTCGTAGCCGGAAGCTGACTGAACTGCCTCGTTGCTGCTCTCGAAATCACAATAATTGGCTATTGCGGAATAGATGCTTGTATAATAACCTCCCCAAGGATCCTCACTTAGGGATGCTTGTGATATGGGAACTACATCGTCCAAATCGTATGTTAGCTCCAATGGAGTGAGGCTAAGTTTTACGACAACTTCCTGGTTATAGATTGGGACGTATTCGGATACATTGGTGGGATCAAACGACCATTCGCATGATATCTCTGTGTCGCTTGCGTCGCATCGTGATTCGTCTATGTTATTCAACCTGCCGAGAAAATTTCCGTCGATTTTGTTGCCTTCTTTATCTTCCAGCACAAGTTTATAATTACCTTTTTTTATTAATTTATTGAGATCGGTGTCCCATTCACCATATATTTCGATAGAGGATATCGTTATCTCCTTGCGGGAGTCCTTACCTTCTCTTACATTTTTTGCCTCGAGAGAGTTTATGTCAGTAATGCCTGATATGGTATTGCCCTCAGCATCATACCATGTAAGCAATGGACTTATAGTGCTTGAGACATAAGCTTCTGAAGGATTGTCGATAATTTTGTTGGCATTGAATTTTATGTTGTCATAAATATTTATGCCATTATAATTGCCGTTGATTTTGAATATACTGCCAGAAGAAGAGGATAATTTATTGTTGTTGAATGTATCATCTTCATTGCCAATTGTAACAGAGACATTTTTGTTGAGGTCTATCTCTCCGGTATAATCAATATTGTCCATGTAAAGATACAGCCAATTGTCGGAATCGATAATTGTACTGTTGGTAACAACCTTACCGTTATTTATAGTCAGGTTCAGGCTGCCGGGGTTAATGGTAAAAACGCCGGTAGTCAGGGTATGTTCATTCAGGTCTATTTCTATGCTCATGCCGGTCACGTTGGCGGGCAGAGTCAAAGCGTCTGTTCCGTAATCGCCGAGCATGGTTATGGTACCGCCAGTGGTTATGGCATCGAGAGCATCCTCCAGTGAGTAATATTCTATGCCGTCCTTAGAGCATACAGGTGTATTGTTCAGGCGGTTTATCTTGCCTGACAATGACGTGGTGCCTTCAAAATTGTTGAAAGCATTGTTGTCAACCGTAATTTCACTCTCGTCGTTCAACGAAAATTCGTGGTCCACAATATTGTTGTCCACGGAAAAGGCAACCTCTTCCTGAAATTCAATTGAACTTTTTCCTTCCATCTTTATGCCTGATACGGCTGTGAGGGAGGAGTACGGTTTATTAAATGTAGTTGTTTTTTCGAATACAAGTTTGCTGTCGTTCAATTCAATGGCGTAGCCATTGTCGCTTATGATTTTGCACTCGTAAACAGTCAAAACTCCATTGTTGACTTTAATGTTTCCTCTGTAAGTGTCAGGCTGGAAATAAACTCCGGCGCCATCTACAGTTACCTTGCCTTCCCACGTTCCCCACGACAGATCGTAGACAGTGGAGCCGGTAACAATGAATTCATCTGCTGAAAAAGTAACATCGTCTGCAAGGGCGATGTTGAATTCACCTTCCCCTGGTATCGTAGTCAGCTCTATTATGCCATCGTATGTGTAATCGCGAGCCACCAATATTTCACCGCTCTTGTTGGCCCTTGCATACTCCATGGCCTCATCAAACGTGCCGAACTTATTCGACCCAATTTGAAACACGTCGTCGTATTGCGCCCATGCCTGTCCTGCGCCTGCTCCAAGAGCAAGCCAGACCACGAGCAAGGTCAGCACCCTGGCCGACCAGTTCTTTGTTGTTAAGTTTTGCTTATTCATACTTTGAAGTAATTTATTATTAATTATTTATTTGTTTCTATTTGACAATATGCGCCACAAATTTAGTAAAAAAAAATTGATTTTTTATAAAAAATACAAACAAAAAAATGCCTTAATTTTTTTTGTAAAATTCTTTTTTGTTATTACATTTGCAATGTTAAGAATTGTATATACCATGCAACTGAAAGCCGGATACTTTACCAGTGGAATAGAGTCCCTGAAGACCACCGAGGCCATGGCCCGGAAGGTGGACGCGCTCATGGAGAGCCTCTCGTATTTTGACCTCGATACCAACATCGAGCTCTCCGATACGTGCGACGATCCTGCCGTGGCACTCATGTACAACATCGTATCGCGCGGCGCGCCCACATACGCATCGCAGTTTGTGGAAGACATTCTTTCCACCACCATTGGCAAGACCCTGAAGCGGATCTCCGACACCGGCGACATCTCCCGCGAGATACAGAAGCAGGAGGTGCGCGACATGGTGTTCCGCGCACTCCACGTAATAGATCCGCGCGTAAGGCCCGCCATGCCCAAAACCAGCAACTCCAAGATCCAGCAGGCCTGCGCATACATCCTGAACGGCGCCGTGCCGAGCCAGGGCGACTACATATTCCAGCTTGGCGATACCGAATGCCTGTACGAGAACATGTTCAGATTCTCCAGCAGATTCCGCCGTCAGCTGCAGGACCTCAAGGCCAATCCCGCCTGCCAGTTTCTCCAGCAGAAATGCCATCTCAGCTTCCACGCGCCGTATTCCGACAATACAGCTGATGGCGTGGCATTCCACTTCACACAGGACCGCAACGGCGTGGATACCACCGACTACATCACCGAGGAGCAGATTTCATCGCTATTAGCTGATATAAACATACAGGGCCGCGTGATAGTGCGCGACTCGCAGAACCCCTACGACCGCACCGAGGAGCTCTCCAACTTTACCCAGAGCCAGTATTTCGACATAATAAGGCAAAACTACCAGTCGCCGCTCTACGGCCACGAAGACGGAATAGAGGCTCTTCAGCTGGCTCTCACGCCGCTCGCCATAGCCCGCGTGCAGAAGGTGATACTGGAGGCCATAAACTCCGGAGCCCTCAGCATGAGCGCCAAGAGCTGGAGCATCTGCGTGATAGAGCGCGATGTGCCGTGCGCATTCCTGGCCATAGAGGACCTCCGCCAGCATTTCGCAAGATACTTCGCCCTCGAGAACCAGGGACGCCGTCTCCCGGCCATCAAGCTCGAGATATTCCACACCGAGGGGTTCGCCAATACCGAGCTCAACCTCCTCTACCAGGGCAGCCGCGACGATGTGTCGGAATTCAATCCCCTCCGCCGCTACGACCTCCTGATAGACATATCCGTACTGCGCCGCGCATCGTTTGACCGCGAGGTGCCCCCCACCGTCACCGACCGCTACGCCGTAGTAAGATCGGCCAAATCGCCATCAGCTGATACCAAGCTCCTGTTCTCCGACCAGATACACTACAACATTTCTGTATCAGCTGATATGGAGGCCATGGCAGCTAATGGCGTGGACGATACAGAATACGACGAGAGCGATTCCGACGACGACAACGACTGCCTCACCGAGCAGGAAGACGCGCTGAGATTCTTCCTAAAGAACCTCTTTGCCAAGAGCGACTTCATAGACGGACAGCTCCAGAGCATCTGCCGGCTGCTGAACGGCGAGAACATACTCCACGTATCAGCTCCCGCCTCGGGCAAGACCCTGGTGATGCTATTTGCAGCGCTCATGAAGCCGGGCTACAGCTTTGTGCTGCCGCCCACCATAGCGGTGATGGAATCGCAGTTTGCCACACTCCGCGGACGGCGCATAGACTGCTGCTACTACATAAGCCCCGTGCTGCAGAACTCGCAGAGCCGCAACATGGCCGTAAGGCGCGTGGTGGAGGGCAAGAGCATCATCACGCTGATATCGCCGCTGCTGATACACGACCCGTATATGCGCGGAGTTTTCGGCGGTATCAATCAGCTGAATATACCAATATACTACATAATGCTCGATGAGGCACAGCGCATCTCGCTGCAGACCACCGAGTACACGGCTTATTATCAGGACATCAGAAACATAATAGCCTCCAACTTTGATACCGACAATACACAGATGCTGAGGCTCGGCGCCTTTACATCCACACTGGAGACCAACATCCACAAGGAGATAGCCGAGAAACTGCATACCGACATCACAATATTCTACCGCGACACTTTCGCCCAGTTTGTGAAACCGCGCATCACGGTTCACGAGGTTGACCTGAGGGGCGTGGGCAATACCGACGACCTCGACTCGTATTCGCGCCGCCTCAAGCAGCACGAGGTGGAGACGCTTCTGCAGCCGATGCTCCGCAAGAGCTCGGGATCCAAGGCCGTGATATATTCCATAACTCCGCCGTTCGATTCGGTGGATGTGTACGGCGACAGCCAGCAGGTATGCGATACTCCCACCGCGCATTACCTCGGCGATATCGACGAGCCATACTCATACGTGAGCAGCTCGGTGGCTTACCGCAGCATGAAGGAGCTTTCACGCTTTTGCGAGACCGACAGCGCGCGCGTGCTCTCCGCCACATATTCGGCAGGCCTGGGCGTGCACGCCAGCGGCATCAAGCGCATAGTACACATGGAGCCGCCTCTCTCGCTTGATGCTTTTTGCAGAGCTAATGGCAGGGGAGCCAAGGGCGACACCGTTCAGGTGGACCTCTACATAAACACCGTGCCGCGCGAGTACAGCAGCTCCGAGAGCGTGCGCGACGGCAATGGCAACATCAAGACCCTGCAGAGCGTGATATCCACCAACTTTGATACTGCCGCCAATCTGATGAGGCTGGCCAAGCTGAATCCCGGCGCATTGAAGGAGAAGACCATAATAAACGAGCTGCTGGAGGGTGTGATGTTTCCATGCCGCACCGACCGCCAGAACATCATAGACGCTGTATACAATGAGTTTGGCGTGGAGATAGATACCGACGCCGAGCCGATGGTGAATCCGTATCAGCTGTACATATACACTCAGGGCAGGAGCAAGAGCCTGGGCCACATAGACTTCCGCAACAGATCGCTCCACATGCCGGAGATGCAGTTTGATGTGCCATTAGCTGAAAAAATACAGTCCTACATTCTGGACATGATAGTGGACAACACCGACAATCCGCTCGACTACCTGAAACAGATGGAGAGCGAGAAACCCGCCGAGGAATGCGACGGCCTGCAGACCGCCCTCGACGCCATAATGGAGGGCCGCAAGACCGAGCTCCGGATTCCGTTCTACAACAGCTATTTTGAATACGGTGCCCAGCTGATAGCGAGTGCCACACAGACCGAGGTGGATCCGCAGATG
>JAZUEG010000326.1:0-12316 GCA_045640025.1 Bacteroidales bacterium | reverse complement strand
AGGCGCTGTCTTGAACAAGTTTACAGGCCAGGCGCTTGACTTGGCAATATCCTGTTCGGTGATTTTTGAACGTATCTCGCCTTCCCACTTATTGAGTTCCTGCTTTATTGCCTTGTACTCCACCTGTCCCTTGTAATCCTTCTCAAGTTTCTCTATCTTTGGGAGAAGTTGCTTGATATAAGCATACAATGCGGTAAGTTGCTCCAAATTGGGATTAGACTGCAAAGGATCGGTAAACTTAAGTCTTGCCCTATCCACACAAGGCGACTCCTCCTCTATGGAATATGCAACTGAGGTAAACAGCAATGAGCGTGGTGAGGTACCTCCCACTACCTTGCCGTTGTACTTAAGCACATATATGAAAGGTTTCTTCAACTTGTTCAAATCATTGGGATCTGTCCAAAGGTTGCGGTTCTCAAACAACATATTGCCAAACGCACCCTTGGGCTCGAAAATGTTTGAAGTTTCTCCCAAAACCTTGTCGTCGGAATAAGCCAACTCGATCCTCTTTGCCTCCAGTTTTCCACTGTTGAGAGCAATGAACGCAATAAAGCCTCTCCACTCATCCACAAGATCCAAATAATATTTTGCCAGACCGCTGTCGTCACCCTTATTTTTCTGAGTACGAAGGGTCTCTGCCTCATTCAATGAATGAACAAAGAGGTTTTCCCTTGCGAAAACCGAAGGAACACCTGACACCATAGCCGACGAATCGGCCTCGTCACTTAGTTTAGGTGTTATTATATTGCGAGTCAAGGAGTGCATCTGGGACGACAAATCCTGCCATTTGCCCGACGCTCCCTGCAAAGCCTCCTTGCTATTTATTACTAACGCTTTTACTTCTGCCATATTTATAAAAAATTACGCATTACTGAATTGTAGTGGCAATTGCCTGATAAACAGTCTTAATGAAATTCTCCTTGAAATTGCCTGTGGAGTTATTTTGGTGGAGAGCCTCAATAAGGTCATCATAATTCTTTCTATTATCACTTGAGAAGATTCCAGAACTCTTCTTTTCCTGAAAAATCTTACAAGGATCGTTTTTCTTCAGTTCATTCCAATTCTCACTATAAACCTCGGTTGGGAATAGGAACGTTCCTGTACTTACCGATTTCACAGACTTATATATCTGATAAATCCAGCCACTCTGAATAGAATTATCAGGATTTTTCTGATATGCGAAACTACGCAGATAATCATTTATCTGATTGCGCTGGTCTCGGTCTATGCTCTTCTCATAATTATCGTACTCGTGGAAATCCTTCTTGATGAGACGCTCAAATAATGGAGCAATACCATCCACATTAGGATCTGCCGCATTGTGACCAGTAAGAATCACGTGGGCGAAAACAAAGAAATTCCTGAGTTTCTTCACAAACTTATCACCGTCATTCTCCATAAAATCACTGCCTTTGAATTCAATTGAGTTGTTGCTGAAATCAACAGCACGATAGAGATACTTGGCCTCCAATGGCATCTCATTGGAATCTATGTGGAAGAAATCGTATGCCGCACAGGCGCACATCAATTCCACAATATGGCAATCATTCTTCTGGTCGCCACCTCCTGTAATTGTTTTGCCAGAAGCGATCACATTATCATCCACCTTCAACGGCTTCATTGGCCAACCGATATGGTAAAGCATCTTGTATGAAGTCTTCACAGTCTTGTCGTTCTGATAGAACTGCAAGGCCGCCTGAGAGTTGATTGCGAAGAAGTCGGAACTTGCCACAATCTTGTCAGTAAGCCTCTGCTTGTTGTCAACTGAATTGAAAGTAAAATATTCTGTAAGAAGGGTTGAGCCGAAACGTACTTTCTGCAAATCGAGAGTGTTTCCTGTCAACAACCCCGAGGCATCCCTTAATGCCACTGGAATAATCGGAATGGAAGACGCTCCTGTTCCACCAAACACTGAGCCGAACACAAACACCCTGGCCTCCTCGCCTGCCTGTACAAGTTTCTGAACAAACTTGGCAAGATTCTGGTCCTGCTCTTTGGCATTCTCCTTGTTGTTGGCATACTCTCTGGCAGAATCAATAATTCCGTGATACATAAGCATAGAGCCCAAATGAGTCTGAGCCCTGTAGCCGTGCTCCAAATTAAACTGCTGAACTGTCTGCTTGTCCAAGAACAAATCAGCAATATCCTCATTGTCAGACTGCTGATCAGCCGACAAATTCTGGGTAGAACTAAGATTCAAGAATGTATTGCCCTTACCTCCAGTATAATCCGTATAGAATTTATGGAGATTGAGTTTGGCAGAGAAAAAAGTATCCTGAGAAGGATCTCCACCACGCTTCTCCTGCGAGAATGTCTTTACATTATTATATGTATCAATCAGACGCTCCACACGACCCTTGTTGCCATTGCCCTGGTCGGTGTCGAGTGTAAGAATGTCGATCTCCTGATTATCGAACATACCAATTGCGCACAAATGGATGAATGATTCAAGACACCTCATTCCTGTACCGCCTATCGCGATTACAAAATATTTATCCATAGTCAGTTTTGTATTACATTAAAACCAGTTGCCAACCTTTTTGTGATTGAATGCCTTGGCAACTACAACACCAAGAACAATGTAAACTACCCAAGAAACTCCTGCCGAAATACACATTGCTGTCATACAAGCCATTTTCTGGGTTGGAACCTTAAGGCCCTGATAAATTGCAAAATAAGAAATTGCAAATGTCAGCACTGGAGCCACAACGGAAATAATCCAAAACCAGGTCTTTCTTTTCTTTACATCAGACGAATCTGGCTGATACTGGATTTTGTTGGCCACCAATACTGATACCAACAACACAACGGCGCTTACTATAGCACCAATGATATAGATAGATACTGTCATAATTTATATTGTTTTTGAGTTTTACTAATTCTGATAGTTAATAAAATAGGTGTAAATCAACCTTCCCTCTGGAGATGAATGTTGAAGCACATTCTTGATTGACATATACAGGCAATCATTACCCTCCCAGTTGAACAAATCATAGAGCAACTCACCTTCCTTTGGAAGACCCAATTTGGGAGAAGCCTTGGCAATCGAGACATCAACCCTAAGAAGCGAGCCCGCAGCCTCCGCACCTGTGGCTGTTTGGGAAAGGTCGATAGCAATTTCTGTTTTCTCTCCATTGTCCTGATTTTTGGAATCATCGAAACACTGCTGAGAGAACACCAGAAGATTGCTCACTGGAGTCACTACACCTTTATTGTTAGGATAGTCATAATACTCGTTGATAGAGCCATCGGCATTGTAATACTCAGCACTCTGCTGAGGTATCTCCACTACCTGCTCACCCTCAATGGTAGATATCTCTGCTGGATATTTCTGAGCAATAGACCAACCAAGATACTTCTGGAAATCATCACCGATTTCCGAGACATTTACATCCAACTTATCAATGGAATAAGAATCAAACTTGCTCAAATCCATAAACAAGTTGTGGAATACGTGCCTGAAAGGAACAGGAACCCCCTCTTCCTTCATCATATTGGCGTTTACTACGATATTCTTCCAAGGCTCGCCAAACGTATACACCTCAGCCCTGTCGCCTACCTTCTTGAAACCATACTCCTCCGAACCATCCTCAATAGAGGCGGTTACAATATCGTTGCCAGTTTCATCGTGATAAGTTCCTCCCTGAGTAGGTGTCTTATAATCGGTGCTTATGGTGTAGGAGTCGTTGGAGAGAGTGAACACCTTATAATTAACAGGACAACCCTCCAATCCGGCATAAATCTCTTTCAAGAGGTTACCTTCTGCGTCATCAAAAACTGCATAATACAAATGCTTCTTGATCCCCTGCAGTTTCTCCGACTTTTTGGATTTCTTGTCTTTCTTCTTTCCTTCAAAATAATCCGTCACAAAGAAAGTAATACGCTTGCCTCTCTGAATCCACTGCTCAAAATATGAGGTAGCGTATGCTTGACGGTAGATAATTCTTTCAGGAGTATATTCCTCAAAATCAGTCACAAACAAAGCACTCTGATCGTCCTTCAATATCTTCCTCAAAGTCTTCTCGATAGGCGCATACAATTTGCCCTGCTGCTTGGAATCCTTCAATTTGGCGAAGAATTTACCGGAAGTAATATCCTTCTCCTGCATTACAGAATCATTAGCCAAAGTATAGATATCATATTTATCCATACTTCCAGTCACTTTCTGGGCTATACCATTGAAAGTAAGACTTGTAGCCGAATCCTCGTATGCAATATAGACTCCAGAGAAATCAAAATAAGCCGAGAACTTATCAGCCTTTACCGTAGTATCAGGAACCTCGTCTTTTTGTAAATAAGACTTGTAATCATTGGCATTGGGAATATATCCCGGTTGGGTACCACAACTATACAACGAAATGCATAGCGCAGTACATAACGAAGGTAATAATGTGTGTTTGAGCGACCTAATCATTTTATATATTGCGATTTATAATTCTCAAAAATTAGGTCGCTAATATATATATATATATATATATCCAAATTTTATAGAAACTTTTTTTAATAAAAGTGATATTTTTTTGAGGCAAAAACCAATCTTTCCACTTTCCTCTTTAAACTCTAATCTTTAAACTTTCCACTTTAAACTCCTCCTCCAGCCCCTCCAACGGCTTGAAGTACTCGAAGAAATTTACCTCCAGGGCAACGGAGATTTTCACGAGCAAGGCGGTGTCGATACTCTTGCGCGCTATGATATGGTATATGTTGGTGCGGTCGCAATTGATCTTCTTTGCGAGCCAGGCCGGAGTGCGCTCCTGCCTCTTAAGTTCCTCGTGGATAATCCTGCCAATGTGTATCTCTTCCATCCTTTTTGTTAGAAAATTTCGGGAACACAATATTAGCACAAATAATAACCGCTTACGGCAAAAAATCCGTGACAATTTTTCACGGAAGCGTGAAGATTTGTCACAGAACGGCCAAAGCGGTTTCCATATCTCGCCAAAAATACTTACCTTTGTCCGCAAACAGACACTTACTTACAATGACCCGCGAGGAACTATATAAAAGACTCACCGACATAGAGTGGGACGATTTCGAAGTGAAGGAAGCCAAGAGCGAACTCCCAAAATCAATCTGGGAAACCGTATCAGCCTTCTCCAACACCTCGGGAGGGTGGATTGTGCTTGGTATCCAGCAAAAAGGCAAGGAGTTCATAATAAAGGGAGTGGACAACGCCGAAAAACTCGAACAGGACTTCACAACCACGCTTAGGAACAAAGGAAAATTCAACGCAATACTATATTGTCAGCCCCAGAAAATGGAGATCGACGGCAAGACGGTACTCCTTTTCCACATACCGAGTTCAACCCTAAAACCCATATACACAGGCGGAAACGTCCAGAACACATTCATCCGTAGCGGAAGCGGAGACCAGAGAGCCAGCGATATGGAAATAGCCGCGCTGTTCCGCGAGCAATCGTTCGGCACCAAGAGCGAACAGGTAGTGGAGGGTTCGTCTATTGATGACATAGACCCCAACTCTCTGGCCACATACCGCAACCATATCAGGAACTTCAATACCGACTTTCTCTACAACAACCTGTCCGACAAGGAATTTCTCCTGAAAACAGGTTTTATGAAAGAAGACAAACTCACATACGGAGGCCTCCTGTTCCTTGGCAAATACGACAGAGTAAGATTCTGGATCGACAATTTCTGGATCGACTACATCGAAATCCCAGGCCTCAGTTACTCCGACGCGGCGGTAAGATACAGTTACCGAATGCCCGAGCAAGCCAACATCTGGGAAAGTTATAACGTTCTGATACAGCGACTCAGGATCCACGTCGACGCGCCTTTCACAGCGGGACCCAACGGATTCTCGCCCGACGACAACACACTCCTCTATTCCCTGAGGGAGGGGCTCATAAATATGCTGGCCCACGCCGACTATTTCAGCCCTATGCACCCCACAATCAGGAAATACGACAACCGCATAGAGTTTCAGAACCCGGGAAGATTTATGTTCGACCTCAAGGAAGTAAGGACGCAAATGCACTCAATGCCACGCAACCCCAACATAATCAAGTTTTTCCGCTACCCCAAACTCGCCGAAAACGCGGGTTACGGCATCGACAAAATGCTCATCTGGGAGCGCTACAAAAACAAGACAGTAGACTTCCAGTCAAACATAGTATCCTCCACCGTAACATACTTCTTCGACATACTTAGATACGATACGGGAAAGGAAGAGGAAAAGGCAAACCAACCCTGCATAACTCCAGACCCGTCACACCCCGACCTGACTGGCAATTGCTTACTGGTGTACCGCTTATTAAAAGCAACGCCAAACATATCAAACGAACAACTTACAGAACTAAGCAATTTAAGTTTGCCTGGTGTTAAATATAACCTAAAAAAACTAAAAGATAATGGTTATATAGTACGAAAAGGAGGAAACAGAAAAGGATACTGGGTGATTTTGAAATAAAAACTATCCTATAAACGCACTACAGATACCTGTAAGCGGTTTATAGGATAGTTTCAGAAAAACTAAACAGTACCAACTATCCTATAAATGCATTACAGATACCTGTAGACGGTTTATAGGATAGTCACTACCAAATAAAAACTATCCTATAAATGCACTACAGGTACCTGTAAGCGGTTTATAGGATAGTCACTACCAAATAAACGCATTACAGATACCTGTATCAGGTTTATTTGGTAGTCAGACTACACAAAAGACTACACAATAAAAACTACCAAATAAATGCATTACAGATATCTGTAGTAGGTTTATTTGGTAGTCAGACTACACAAAAGACTACACAAAAGAACTTCCCCTAGAAACCCATTACAGATACCTGTAATAGGTTTTAAGGATAGTTTCGACAAAACTGCACAACAAAACTATCCTATAAATGCACTACAGATACCTGCAAGCGGTTTATAGGATAGTCAACAGCAAACAGACACTTACTTACAATGACCCGCGAGGAACTATATAAAAGACTCACCGACATAGAGTGGGACGATTTCGAAGTGAAGGAAGCCAAGAGCGAACTCCCAAAATCAATCTGGGAAACCGTATCAGCATTCTCCAACACCTCGGGAGGCTGGATTGTGCTCGGTATCCAGCAAAAAGGCAAGGAATTCATAATCAAGGGAGTGGACAACGCCGAAAAACTCGAACAGGATTTCACAACCACGCTTAGGAACAACACCAAATTCAACACACTGATATTCTGCAAAATACAGATATTCGACATCGAGGGCAAAAAAGTACTGTGTTTCTACATCCCGAGTTCGTCGGTAAAGCCTGTATATTTTGGCGGAAACGTCCAGAACACATTCATCCGTAGCGGAAGCGGAGACCAGAGGGCCAAGGATATGGAGATAGCCTCGATATTCAGGGAACAATCGTTCGGCACCAAATCGGAACAGACCGTGGAGGGCACATCTATGGACGACCTCGACCTCAACTCGCTGAAAACCTACCGCGACTATGTAAAGACATTCAACCCCACATTCCTATACAACTCGCTATCCGACAAGGATTTCTGCACCAAGACCAACATCCTGAGAGACGGCCGTCTTACCTACGGAGGAATACTAATGTTCGGCAAATACGACAACCTGCGCGCCGTTATGAACAATTTCTGGATCGACTACATCGAGATTCCAGCCAACAGTTACTCCGAGGCCAGCGTAAGATACAGTTACCGAATGCCCGAACAGGCCAACATCTGGGAAAGTTACAACGTGATAGCACAGCGCCTGCGTGTGCACGTTGACGCACCGCTCAAAATGGGGCCGTCGTGGTTTGCGCCTGAGGACGAGAGTCTCTACAACGCTGTCCGTGAGGGTTTTATAAATATGATAGCCCACGCCGACTACTTCAGCCCTATGCACCCGACAATCAGGAAATACGACAACAGGATAGAGTTTCAGAACCCGGGACGATTCATCTTCGACCTCAAGGACCTGAAAACTCAAATGCACTCAATGCCACGCAACCCAAACATTATCAAGTTTTTCCGATACGCAAAACTCGCTGAGAATGGAGGTTACGGTATCGACAAAATGTTTGTATGGGAAACCTACAAAAACCAGTCGCTCGCATTCGACAACGACGTGGTTTGCACAAACGTTGTCTACAGATTCTCCAACTACAATGTTACAGAAAAAAATGTTACAGTAAATGCACCAGAAGATACTGCAAGCAATGTTTCTGATACTAAAAACGATAAAAAATACTATAACAATGTCGGAGATGATGACACTGTAAATGGCAATAACAATGGCATTAATGCCAAAGTCGATTTTTTTTCGGATAACACTGACACAAAATACATTACAGAGACAAAAAATATAACAGGAAATACAAATGGCATTAACAATGACACCTACAATGACATTGTAAATGTCGGAGATAAAAACGACGAAGATTCCAATTCTGAAAAACGTCTAAAACTGATCCTGTTCCTAATTTCAAACGATCCCAAAATCACAATCGATGAAATAACAGAACTTATAAATGCGTCAAAAAGAACTATCGCAAGGGACCTTCAGAAACTACAAAAACAAAACAAGCTAATTAGGATAGGTCCTCCAAACAATAGCTACTGGAAAATAATAGAATAATAAATATATCCCAATACTTACTAAAAATATGAGAAGAAAAATTTCATTACTTGCAATGCTTCTGGCGGGGGCCTCGGCGGGATCCGCGCAGGAGTATTTTCCAAGCCCGCAGAAGGGCGTGGTGAACTGGCAACCTGCCCCCGACTGGAACGACGCGTCGCTTATCGGAAACGGCGATATGGGTGCTATGATTCTCGGAAACCCTTACGACGAGACCATCATCCTGAACCAGCACAACATCTGGTTGCCAACCACTTATCCTCACAAGCCTATCTCGCAGGCCGAGCATCTGGACGAGATCCGCAAACTCATCGACGAGCACAACGGAACACGCGCGGGCGAGATTCCTGTCGAGATCTCCAAGAAAGAGGGCTACGAGGGTCAGATCTGGAACGACCCATACATCCCAGCCTTCGAACTGAAAATCAGCACATCAGCCGACAACATCGAGAAATATCAGCGCTCGGTGGATTTCGAGACAGGAGTATGCTCAGTGGACTGGATTCAGGACGGCGCAAAAATCCAGCGTCAGCAATTCATCTCCCGAAAAGACAGCGTGATGATAATACGAATGGTGGCCGAGAAGGGGAAATTCAACGCCAAATTCGCCCTGAAACAGCGCACCGTAAACTGGGACCAGTGGGACTACATCAACACCAACATCAAGTCCACAACAATAAACAACATCGACCAGAGCATTGTTTACCGTTGTGAGTATCAGCGACAGTGGAAGCCCAACAGCATTGGCTACGAGGGAGTTATGACCATCAAGGAGACCGACGGCGCTGTAAACTACAATGGCAACTCGATAGAGGTGACAGGCGCCAGGGAGGTGGTAGTAGCCATAAAGATAGAGCCAATCTGGTATGGCGAAAGCCATAAAGACAACAGCATCAGAGGCAAGATAAACAGCATACAGGGCCACTACGCCGATATGCTGAAACGCCACGTGGATATCCACAAGGCAATATACAACCGCGTGAGTCTCAATCTCTTCGGCGACGATAAGGACTACCAGACCTACGGCGAGGTGATGATGAGCAAGGCCAAACAGAAGCCAAGCAAGGCGTATGTGCAGCGCCAGTTTGAGGCCGCGAGATACAACATTCTCTGCGCGTCGGGCCCCAATATTCCTCATCTTCAGGGAATTTGGGGAAGTTCGTGGACTCCGCCCTGGGTTTCCGACTACACCCACGACGGCAACGTGAACACCGCCACATCGTCGTACCTTTGCGCAAATATGAAGGAGTTTTTGCTCGACTATTTCGCATATCACGAGAAATTCCTGCCGTATTACCGCGAGAACGCCAAGAAACTCTTTGGCGTAGAGGGAATTATGGTGCCATCGCACACCAGCACCCACGGCTACAATGTGCATTTCGACAAGACCTGGACAATGACTTTCTGGACCGGTGGCGCCGCCTGGGTTTCGCAGAGTTTCTACGACTATTGGCTTTATACTCAGGACGTTGACTTTCTCCGTGAGCACGCATACCCATTTATGAAGGAGAGCGCCAAGTTTTACGAGGGTTTTCTGTATAAGGGCTCTGACGGCAAACTCGTCTTCAACCCCTCGTACTCGCCCGAGAACAACCCTCTCAACAATCCCGCCCAGGCCTGCAAAAACGCCACTATGGACGTATCAATGGCCAAGGAGTTGCTGAGAAACCTCCTCGCCGTGGCCCCGCTGATGAAGGAGAGCAAACAGCAGATGGCCATCTGGAAAAAAATGCTTGCCGACCTCCCGAGTTATCAGGTGGACGGAAACGGATTCTTCAAGGAATGGATCGACTCCGAGGCTCAGGAAAACCACAACCACCGCCACGTATCGCACCTCTATGGCATGTACAACATGGTGGATCCCGAGATTGCCAGCAATCCAGCGCTCCTCGACGCAGTAAAGAAATCCTACTACGAGCGCATGAAAATCCGCCTTCAGGACGGTGGCGGAATCATGGTTTTCGGACTCTGCCAGATGGGCTGGATAGCGGCCAACATCGGCGACAAGCAAATGTATTCCACCATTATCGACTGGCTGTCAGCACAATACTGGACCAACGCGCTGTTCACATACCACGACCCCAACGGCTGTTTCAACGCCGACCTCTCGGGCGGATTCCAGAACACAATAATCAAGGGCCTCATCTACTCCGAGCCCCAGAAACTGAGAATCTTCCCCGCCAAGCCCGACTCCTGGGACAAGGGCGAGATCTCAGGCATTCAGGCCCGTGGAGGATTGAAAATCAAGAAGTTGGAATGGAACGGCGACCACGGAAAAATATCAGTTGTAAGTCTCCAGAAACAAAAACTGAGTGTAACTTTGCCCAACGGCAAATTGGAGGAGGTATCACTCCCCGCCAGCAAGGAAACGGCGATTGAGTGGTAGTGTCTTGAAGATAAAAAACGAATAAAAACCAATGGCAAACGAATGGGAAACGAATACAATATTTACGCATTCGCTTTTATTCGTTTTACCATTGGTTTTCATTCGCTTTAAAAACAAACAAGCGTCGTGAGACGCCGAAACATAAAGAGAAAACCAAGTTTACAAATATAAAATGAAGAGAATTACATTATTTTTTGTTTTGTTGCTAACGTTCCAAGTCTTGGGATTCGCGCAGAAATATCCCTACCCCATGGACTTCGAGGTCAGGATATCCGCATCGTTTGCCGAGATGAGGGACAACCACTTCCACATGGGCCTCGACATGGGAACCATCGGTCAGGAGCGAATCCCAGTGCACACAGTAGCAGATGGTTACGTAAGCCGAGTGTCGGTATCGCCATACGGCTACGGACGCGCCGTGTACGTAACCCATCCCGACGGCCACACCACCGTATATGGCCACCTGTCGGCATTCGTGGGCAGTATCGACAGCATCGTTAGGGCCGAGCAATACGCCAGACAGGACTTCAACATCCAGTTGTATCTCGCACCTGACCAGATCCCCGTCAAGAAATGGGACGTGATAGCGCTGTCGGGCAACACGGGCGGAAGTCAGGCCCCACACCTCCACTTCGAGGTGCGCGACACCGAGACCGAACTGGCCCTGAATCCGCTGGCATTTCTCGTGGATATACCTGACAATCAGAAGCCTGAGGTTTCCGGCATCAAGGTTTATACTACTAACGACACATCACAGGTAAACCTCCTCTGTCAGGACAAATACTACCCCATACTCCAGATTCAGAACAAGCAGATATTCGCCTACGGACAGATTGGCGTGGGCGCCGACGTGATAGACCGTTTCATTCCCAACGGCAACAGATGCGGAGTCGTAAACACCAAACTATTTGACGGCGAGAAACTTATATTCGAATCCAACATCGACAGCATCTCATTCGACGAGACCCGCTACATCAACAGCCTTTTCGACTTTGCCGACCGCAAGCAAAACGGCCGTTACGTTCAGAAAAGTTTCATCGACACCTTCAACATGCTCCACAACTACTACAAAACCTGCAAATCGAACATCACCATCCGCGAGGGCGAGCGACACAACATGCGCTACGAGTTCCTCGATTTCGTGGGGCACAAGACCACAGTAAACTTCACCATCGTAGGCAAGAAATCCGCAACCGCCACTCCCCCAGCCCATTCGGGATATTTAGTAAAGGCTGATACCGACTGGACACTCTCGGCCCATGGATTCCACGTGCTGATACCCAAATTCACAATGTACCGCAACGAGTATGTACCTGTAATCGTGAAGTCGGATCGTAGCCATGT
>JAZUEG010000325.1:0-3459 GCA_045640025.1 Bacteroidales bacterium | reverse complement strand
ACACGCGCCGCCCTCTACCAGATCGACGATAAGGACTACATCGCAGTAGCCATAGAGCCAGGCAAGAAGATCGTGAAACTCGCAATCAACTTCTCCATTACCGACCGTTGCATCCTGGACTGGGATGTGGATGACGGGTTTGAATTCTGAACACACAAAAAAAACGGCGTGTTATCCCGAAGATTAACACGCCGTCCTAATATCTTGACGAAAAATATTAGTAGTTATTTAGATGGACACCGTCCGAATCGTAAATGGAGAAATTAATCAAGCCACATTCAGAGTCGGCATGAATTTTTATCATGACTTTGTATTTCAGAATCCATTTCAGTCGTATGGACAGTATTCCTTTAGTCAGATAAGCAGCCACTATTGGGTTTACCTTTAGAACCAATTTTCTTACATTATTCTCATCCAGGATATTCTTGATATTATCCTCAATCTCGTCGGCCAATACGATGGTGGAAGTAATCTGCCCGGTACCGCCACAGCATGGGCAGGTCTCCTGGGTCTTCATGTTCATCTCTGGCCTTACTCGCTGACGGGTAATCTGCATCAGACAGAATTTGCTGAGAGGCAGAATATTGTGCTTCGTCTTATCGTTGGCCATAGCCGCACGCATCTTGTCGTAGAGAGCCTTCTTGTTCTCGTTCTTGTGCAGGTCTATGAAATCCACCACGATAATACCGCCAATATCCCTGAGTCTTAGCTGCCTTGCGATCTCGTCGGCCGCCGCTAAATTCACCTCAAGGGCATTAGATTCCTGGTCGGCATTGTTGGCTCTGTTGCCGCTGTTCACATCTATCACAAAGAGTGCTTCGGTGTGCTCCATTATCAGGTACGCACCATTCTTGAAAGTTACGGTCTTGCCGAAAGCAAGCTTTATCTGCTTGTTGATATTGAAATACCTGTCGAATACGGAGACCTTATCAGTATCAAGTTTTACAATTTTTTCCTTTTCAGGGGCAATACTGCCAATAAATGTCTTAGCTTCGTGATATATAGCAGGGTCATTTACGATTACGCTGTTGAATGAGTTGTTGAGCGTATCGCGCAGGAGCGTGGAGGTAGCATCCATCTCTCCGGCCAACAGCAATGGGGGAACGCTCTTGGCCAGTGCCTGACAGGCCGATTCCCACCGCTCCACCAAAGACTTGATCTCGGCATCCAAAACGGCCACGCGCCTGTTCTGCGCCTCGGTCCTTACAATTATGCCGTAGTTCTTGGGCTTTATAGACTGTATCAGCTGTCTCAGGCGCTCCCTCTCCTCCTTCTGCTTGATCTTCTGAGAGACCGAAACCTTGTCGCAGAACGGCAGGAGTACCAGATTCCTTCCGGCTATGGAAACCTCCGACGTAAGCCTGGGTCCCTTGGTGTTGATTGGTTCCTTGCTTATTTGAACTACCACCCTCTGTCCCGAGGATAGCTGCTCAGTGATTTTGCCCTTTTTGTTAATCTCGGGCTGGAGACTTATGCTCTGAAGAGGCTTCAGATTCTTGGGATTGTCGATGGCCACCTGAGTGTACTTGTGCAGAGTGGCAAACTGCGGACCCAGATCCTGATAGTGGAGAAAGGCATCCTTGTCGAAACCCACATCCACAAAAGCGGCATTGAGCGCCGGCATTATCTTCCTCACCTTGCCCAGGTAGATATCGCCCACGCAAAAACGCTTGTTCCTCTTCTCCTTGTGTATCTCTACCAGCTGCTTGTTTTCAAGCAACGCCAGTACTACTTCCGACTCTGTAGCATTAATAACTAAATCATTAGTCACTTGTTCGTTGTTATCCACTGGGTACAAGTTTTTTTAATTCTGTATGATACAGAGAGTTAAGAGAATGTGAAAGTTCAATATGAGAAAAGTAAAAAAGAGCCGCCAAATAACATTTGGGACTCTTCTTTATTTTTTCATAGACGTCGATCAAGAACGAAAACTATTTCTTCTTGTGTCTGTCCTTACGCAAACGTTTTTTACGCTTGTGTGTAGCCATTTTATGACGTTTTCTTTTCTTTCCGCTTGGCATTTTTTTATTAGTTTAATGGTTAGAAAATAAAATTAATATCTTTGCTGTTACACAGATGAAGACCTTCAGAATTATTTCTTCTTCTTTTTGTCCTCTTCCTTAACCTGGTTAACGAACACCTTGCTTGGCTTGAATGCAGGAATCTTGTGCGCATCAATCAGCATTGTTGTGTTCTTAGAGATATTTCTTGCAGTCTTCTGGGCTCTCTCTTTGATTACAAAGCTGCCGAAGCCGCGCAAGTAAACATTCTTCTGTGCTGCCAGAGAGTTCTTTATGGTCTCCATGAAAGACTCAATAGCATTCTGTACATCCTTCTTCTCAATTCCCGTGGTCTTGGAAATCTCGTTTACGATATCTGCTTTTGTCATTGCTAAATATATTTAATATTCTGAGGTTTATATTTTATAATTTTGGTGCAAAGATAAATCATTTCTAAACATATAGAAAATTTTTGCGCCTTTTTTTTCATCTTTTTTTAAACTTTTTTTTCTTTAATGTTTGGTTGTCAGACAAATAAACTGTATCAGCTGATACAAAAGTCTAAAAATCAGACGATTAGCGCATCCTCAACACCACCGCCGCTATCGCATGTCGTTCACCTCGGCGCCGGGATATTTGGCCGGATCGTAGGTAAACAATGCGTCAGGCATGGTTACATTGGTCTTGTACTCAGTAATCTCGATTATCTGGTCGGTGCCGTTCTTAAACTTGATGATGATGCTCCTGATCTGGCTTGTGGCCTTCTCTATCACGAGCTCCACTGTGTGGAAACCCTTGCCCTTGGGCGACTCGGGATACAGGTCCACAATGCAGCAGGCCTTGTTCTCCGATACCACCTTGCCGTCCTTCTTCACCTTTACGCCCACGGTCTTCTCCTCCTTCAGCTGGTACTTGAAACCCTTCTCGTAGAGATTGAAAATCTTGGTAGGATTGCTTACGATGCTCTCGTCGCTCTCATCCACCTCGTTGATCTCTATCTCGTTGGCGTCCTTGCTGTACTGCCACATAGTGGTGCCGTCAGAAAAAATCTCCTGGCCGCCCAGTATCAGCTTGTACTTGTCGCCCTTTATAAACATGTGGCCGCTCTTGGTGTCCTTGGTCTTCTCGGCCTTGTTCTCCATTGTCCAGTCAAACGAGGCGCGGATACTCTCGCAGGCCTTGGTGTTGGTGGTCACCTTCTCGAGCACAGCCTTGGCCTTTGGATCATACTCATTCTGAGCCACAGCGGGCATAGCGAGCGCGCCTACCATGAGCGCAGCCGCAAAAAACTTTGAAAATCTCATATTCGTATTTTTTTATTGGTTAGTAATCTGACATTAGTGCTGATGCGATAAATTTATTAACTTTCATAAACTATCAAACAGCATAGGTTCATTGACATTTTGATTTTGGTTTGTTTGATCATTTGAAATGAGATCTCTCATACTTGCTCGTTCCA
>JAZUEG010000324.1:0-3234 GCA_045640025.1 Bacteroidales bacterium | reverse complement strand
CCGCTTGGCCTCCGACTTCTTGATGCTGTATACCGGGTATCCGCGCCCGTAAAACCACTGATTGAAAAACCAGTCCATCCCGCGTCCTGTTATTATATCAGCTAATGTGAAAAAATCCTGAGCCGTAGTATTCCCGTACCTTATCCTGGGGTTGCTGAGATACGATTTCAGCAGCCTGAAAAAAAGATAGTCGCCCATCTCGCGCCTCAGCATGTGGAGCACCATTGCGCCCTTGCAGTAGGATGTGCTGTAGTCGAATATGTAGTCGGCGTCGGCGGACCGGTCTCTCAGCAGCGATTCGTTGGGCGCCTCGCAGGCGGCGTGTATGCATGCGCTGCGCCACTGTATGGGATCGTCGGATGCGGCCAGCCCCTTCTCGGTGGCCAGCATCTCGCAGTATGTGGCCAGCCCCTCGTGCAGGAATATATCCTGCCATCCGCTGCAGCTTATCATATTGCCAAACCACTGGTGGGCCAGCTCGTGGATCATGAGGTTCAGGTTGGGCGAGTTTACGAACGACATTGTCTGGTGCTCCATTCCGCCCTGCCATCCAAACTGCGCGTGGCCGTATTTCTCGTTCTTGAACGGGTATATGCCAAACGAGTCGCACATCATCTTGAATGCCGGCAGCAGCTTGTAGGATCTCCTGCGCCACTGGTCGTATTTCTCGGGATATACGTAGTTCATTATCTCTATCGAGTCGCCGTTGCTCAGCCTCAGCCAGTCGGAGTAGGTTCTGTAGTTGGTTACGGCCACTGCTATCAGGTGGTAGCTGATGGGGTATCGGTGTACCCACCGTGTAGTGCGCACTCCGTTGGTGGAGCGCTCGTAAGATATCACGCCATTAGCTGCCACCCTGTACCGATCTGGGCAGCTAATGGCGATAGATACTGAGTCTATCTTGTCGGCTATGTCCTGCTTGCACGGCCACCAGTCCTTGGCTCCGAATGGCTCGGAGAGGGTCCAGAATATGGGTACGTTGTCGTGGGTATCGAACACCACCGACCCGAGTCCCGTGCTTGGGGGCACTCCGCAGTAGCTGATGGCCACCGAGTCGGTATGGCCCCAGCGCGATGGCGGATATATCCTGATGTGGCCGTTTTGGCGGTAGTAGTACAGCTGATGGCCATTGCTCGATATGGAGTTGATTATGAAGTCGTTGGCCAGCTGAAACTCCACCGGCCTCTCCCGGTATCCGTCGGCTATGGCAAATGTGTGAGTGGCCTGCCCGCGGATGTACCTTACGGCCGGGTCCACACTTATATTAAGGCTTACGTAGCGGATGTCGGTGGGCGCTATGGCCGAGTCGGCGTTTTGCGGCATGGCGTATCGGGCCGGCAATATCAGCATTGCCAGCACTAACAAAAATGCCGTTATGTATGTTTTTTTTGTCATCGGGATATTGGCCGGAAGTAATCAGATGGCAAAATTAACATCAAAATCCACACTAAATCACATATTTGAATAAATTTTTTTTGCATTGTTTTGATTCTAAATCTCTCTGTTAGTTAATTAATTATTAATATGTTAGTTCAAAAAATAATGATTTGTTATACAATGCCTTATAAAAAAATTTTTTTTTATGGTCGAAATTTCTTTACTTTGCAGTCGGAAAATATACTTAGTATATCGGAACATATTATTAATAATTAAATTAAAAATCAATAAATTATGTCAGAAATTTCTTCAAAAGTAAAGGCTATCATCGTTGAGAAGCTCGGCGTTGATGAGGCAGAAGTTAACGAAACAGCAAGCTTTACAAATGATTTGGGTGCAGATTCACTCGATACAGTAGAGTTGATCATGCAGTTCGAAAAGGAGTTCTCTATCACAATTCCAGACGATCAGGCTGAGAAGATCACTACCGTTGGCGAGGCTATTGCTTTCATTGAGGGCGCTGCTAAGTAATTTGTTTACAAACGTTATAAAAGGCTTAGTAATTTTATGGAATTAAAACGAGTAGTTGTAACCGGCATGGGAGCCATAACTCCCTTAGGCCACAATATTGCCGAGTTTTGGGATAACTTGAAAACTGGAGTAAGCGGTGCAGGTCCAATTACCCGTTTTAATCCCGAAAAATTCAAGACAAAGTTTGCCTGCGAGGTCAAGAACTACGACCCAACCAAGTACTTCGACAGGAAGTCTATCACCAAGATGGACCTCTTCACTCAGTTTGCCCTTATAGCAGCTGAGCAGGGTGTTCAGGATTCCGGCATCCTCGATGGTATGGATCCTGAGCGTACCGGCGTGGTATGGGGTTCGGGTATTGGCGGTATCAACGTGATGAGCGACGAGGTTATCCAGTTTGCCCAGGGCGACGGTACTCCCAAGTTCAGCCCATTCTTTATCCCTAAGATGATTGGCGACATCGCAGCTGGTTATATTTCTATGAAATATGACTTCCGCGGACCAAACTACGCCACAGTATCTGCCTGCGCATCATCCACACATGCCATTATCGACGCGTTCAACTGGATTCGTCTTGGCAAGGCCGATGTTATTGTGACAGGCGGTTCGGAGTCTCCTATAGGTATTTCGGCTCTGGCCGGTTTCAATTCTATGAAGGCTCTCTCTACCCGCAACGACGATCCTACACACGCTTCGCGTCCATTCGACAAGGACCGTGACGGTTTCGTGATTGGCGAGGGTGCCGGATGCCTTGTACTCGAGGAGTATGAGCACGCCAAGGCACGCGGTGCCAAGATTTATTGCGAGGTGGCTGGCGGCGGTGCTTCTGCCGACGCTCATCACATTACTGCTCCTCATCCAGAGGGACGCGGCGCTGCCCAGGTAATGAAGATGGCGCTCGACGATGCAAATATGAGTCCCGATGAGATTGATTACATCAATGTTCACGGTACTTCTACTGGTTTGGGCGACAAGGCTGAGTCTTTGGCTATTAAGCAAATTTTTGGTGAACATGCCTACGAGTTGTCGATCAGCAGTACCAAGAGTATGACTGGTCACTTGCTGGGCGGTGCCGGTGCTATTGAGTCTATCGCCTGTGTACTCGCGATGACCAACAACACTGTACCTCCAACAATCAACTTTGTGACTCCAGACCCTGATATCGATCCTAAGCTCGATATCACTCCTAATGTTGCCAAGGAGCGCCCTATCAGAGCCGCTCTCAACAACACTTTCGGTTTCGGCGGTCACAACGCATCTGTTGTTTTCAAGAAACTGTAGGCTATTAAACTTATCCGACAGTGTTTACCGACTTTTGGTCGTTTA
>JAZUEG010000323.1:0-2640 GCA_045640025.1 Bacteroidales bacterium | reverse complement strand
CATAGCCATGCGGTGGTCCTTGTGGCTCGATACCCTGGCTCCGTGAATCTGTCCGCCAGTTATGGTCATCAGGTCGCCGTCGAGCGATACCTTGATTCCTATCTTGGCAAACTCGTCCTTTATGGCGTTGGCGCGGTCGCTCTCCTTGTGGGCCAGTCGGGTAACGCCTTTTATATGGGAATCGCCCTCGCAGCTTGCGGCCAATGATGCAAGCACAGGGAAGAGGTCAGGACAGTTAGTGGCATCGAAATCGAAGGCCCGCAGCTGATGGCGGGTAATAATAATGCCATTAGCTGATATGCTGACCCCGGCACCGCACTCACGCAGCACCTCCAATACAGCCTTGTCGGCCTGGAGAGAATCGGGATTCAGGCCCTTTACAACGGCCTTTCCGCTGGTGGCGCCGGCCACTAAGTGAGCCGCGGCGCTGCTCCAGTCGCCCTCCACCTCGTATTCGGTGGCGGTGTACTGCTGACGTCCCTTGATCCTGAAGACCTTGAAATCCTCGTTCTGGATCTCGCCGCCGAATTTCCTGATTATGTCTATGGTCATCTGCACGTATGGCAGGCTCTTGAGATTGCGCACCGTGAGTATGGAGTCGTTTTCAGCTAATGGCAATGCAACCAGCAGTCCTGTAAGGAACTGCGAGCTCTCGCTGCCGTCTATCTCCACATTTCCGCCCTTGATTCCGCTGTGTATGTGGATGGGCGCGTAGCTTCCGCCGGTAAGTGTGATATCAGCTCCCAGCTCCCTCATGGGCTGCTCCAGCGAGTTCATGGGGCGCTTGAGCAGTGTGCCGTGGCCCTCTATTGTCATCTCGCGGCCGAATAGCGCGCATACCGGGGTATAGAGCCTAAGTCCCAGGCCGGCCTCTCCCACCGATACAGTGGTGTTGCTGACCTCGCGGATGCCCTCCACGGTAATCTTGCCGTCCAGCTCCTCCACATTGCAGCCCAGGGTTTTGGCTATGCCGATGCCCGCGCGCGAGTCGTTGCTGTAGTCGGGGTTCAGGAGAATGGATTTGCCATTAGCTAATATAGACAGGGCCACAGCCCTCTGCATGTAGCTCTTGGATGATGGTATGGTGAGCTCGGCACTATATGCCGAAGGTTTCAACGATTTGTTCATATATCTTGTTAGCGGTTTTGTATCTGTTGAGGTTCATTACATTGATGATGCCGTATGCGCCGTCCACGTACATCGGGATGCGCTCTTGGAGCATCTTTTCGGCGGCTGCGGCGGGGTCGTCGCACTGCAGCAAGGGGCGGTTGCTTATATCGAGACCGTCGATGCAGTAAGCGGCTGATGCGTAGAGCCATAGGTTTACGAATTTGCTGCGGAGTATCTCGCGGTTATGCGCGCTCTTGGCCGTGCCGCCGCCGCATGATAGGATTACATCCACCTCGTCGGCGTAGCGCTCGAGCATGGCGGTCTCCACCTCGCGGAAATATTCCTCGCCCTTCTGCGCAAAAATATCCTTGATCTTCATGCCCTCCTGTTTCTCTATCTCCACGTCCATATCTATGAACCTGTAATTCATCTTGTTGGCGAGCTCGCGGCCGGCGGTGGTCTTGCCCACTCCCATGAAACCGGTGAGGGCTATGCGTCCGCGGTAGTCGAAATGGTATTCGTCGAGGGCCTTGTACATCACATCGGCGCTCACGGTGTGTCCCGTGAAAGTCTCGAAAGCCGGAATTGCCTGATTCACCAGCCAGTTTTTGCCGGATAGGAACTTGTATCCAATGCTATTAGCTGGCCCCTCAAAAATCGAGTTCTTGTAGTTGGCATCCAGCACCATGCAGTTGGCACTCAGCTCGTTGGGGTCGAAAACCTGGGCATTAGCTGGCAGTGCCTGTACTATTATCTTGTGAGCTGATACGAGGCTGTGTACCTGCTCCAGAGTTGCGGTCTCCACGCCGTATTTTTCTTTTAGTGCAGCTAATGCCGATACATTTCGCGCGCACACCGTTACCTTGAGGCCGAGATTCTGACCTGCTATTATTACGGCGTTGGTGGCACCTCCGCTGCCGATTACCAGCATCTTGCCATCAGCTAAAAACTCCGGGAACTGCTTGATACTGAGCTCCACACCGGTGATGTCGGTATTATCGCCCCAGTATTTGCCGTCGCGCATGTATACGCAGTTTACGGCGTCGGCCTTCTGCGCGTTTTGGGTAAGGCAGTCGAGATACTGGATGATATCTTTCTTGAAAGGCGCGGTAACGTTCATGCCCTTGAAACCGAGCATCTTGAATGTCATCATGGCCTCCCCGGCGCTCAAGGCCGGCAGACGCAAGTATCTGTAATCTATATCGTTGGCCTTAATGGCGGCATTCATCAGCACAGGGCTAAGGCTGTGCAGGGCGGGATTTCCCGTTACCGCAAGGATATTTCTACTCATTTTTGTTAATTACGAATTACGAATTACGAGTTACGAATGCCCGCAATCCTATTAAACAATAAAGATAATCACGAGCCTGAAATTCGGATTTCGTAATTCGTAACTCGTAATTATTTCAGACTGCAAAATTGCAAAAAATAATTGGATTTTTTATATGTAAGAATATGATTTTTTGGTGAATAAACGTAATTTTTATATTGTATCAGGTACAACTAAAAAAAATTTTAATTTTTTTTCAT
>JAZUEG010000322.1:0-3397 GCA_045640025.1 Bacteroidales bacterium | reverse complement strand
TTGATAAGTACACTGACGAAATGATTGCCGAAATACAGAAAAAAATCAACAACAGGCCTCGGAAAAAATTAAATTTCGAGACCCCAAAAAAGATGTTTTTCGCTCATTTTAAATAATTGCACTTGAATGTTGAACCTACGTTTACGCAAAGTTAGATATTTTTTTTGGTTTTCCGAAATTTATTTTTACTTTTGCTTTGCTAATTTTATTTAATTAACTTATGAAAAGAGTGATTTTTTATGCCGCATTGTGCTGTGCATTAATGGCCTGCGGCGGCAATGGAGATACCATGGTTAATGGCAAGGCCTTCGAGGTATCAGGTAGGGTGAAGAGGTGCAACACCGTGGAGTTTGATGAGAATGGCAAGGTAACCAGATTCACCAACCTGCCCGATGCTGCCAAGTATTTCTATGATGATAAGGACAGGCTTGTAAGGATAGAGTATCTTGATTCGGTATACGTGGATCAGGAGCCTTTCCTTACCACGCTGAGTTTCACCTACAATGCCGACGGCACTTTCAAGACTGTGGTTGAGGATGGCGTATGCACCAATAAATGCTACTATTTCTATGATGGCAAGAATGTGGTGGAATCTGTGGATACATCCAATTGCGGCGACGAGTATTCGACTTCTGTTACCAAATGCGTGATCGAGAATACCGATGACCACGGCAACTGGATCAAGGCTAAACTGGACAAATCTACTGAATACGCTGGCTGTATTGAGAAACAATCTTCAGAAATAACCCGTATAATTACATACTTTGATTAACTTATGAAAAAACTCATAATCCCAGCCGCTCTCTGCTGTGCCTTGATGGCCTGCGGGGGCGCCAAGACTACTTTTGCCGATTTCGAGAAGGGCGACTACAAGATTTACGCTCTCCGAGGCAAGGTGAGCAAGGTGACTTATGAATATTCGTTTGTTGAGTTCAACAATGCTGGTCAGGTAATTAAAGACGAGGATTTTCTGCGTGTAGGTATTGATGGCAGGGAAAACAATATTGTCCGCGATGCCAATGGAAATATCTTGACTATCGACTTGGATGAGGAGGAGTTAGGGACATACTTGAAATATGATGACAAGGGCATGCTCGCTGAGTTCAAGCACACCACCGACGAGTCGGAATATGAGAAAACTTTCACTTATAATGATGATTGTGAGTTGGTTTCCGACGGTTCCGCTTTTACCTATTATTTCGGTGAGGGCATGGGATCTGCAATCAACAACGAATACAAAATTCTGGAGCGCGACAGCCATGGCAACTGGATAAAGGCCGAATGTGAAACGTCGTATTTGGAAGGAGGTTTCGAGAATATTGAACCTCCACAGATTATTACAAGAACAATTGAATATTTCGAATAAATCATGAAAAAACTTATAATTCCAGTCGCTCTCTGTTGTGCCTTGATGGCCTGCGGCGGCGCCAAGACAAATAACTCGGCATCAGCTGACAACCAACAGGAATCGGCTGCAGAAAGCACCGTATCAGCTACAAAATCCGATCCTTATACAATGGTGGACGGCAAGCAGTTCGACCTGAAGGGCAAGGTGAAATCCTGCGATATCTATGAGTACAACAGCGACAGGAACGGCGTTCCCCTGATGGAGGAGCTGATAGATGAGAGCCACTTCGAGTTTGATAACGGCGACGGTTTCTGTACCAAGAATTCCAACAGGGATTTCTGGATACCCAAGCGCAACGGAATGGGTCAGGTACGCGCATATTCTTCGTATATCGAAGAGTATCAGTGCGATATCTGGGATTCGCTTTTCTACAACGAGGCTGGTTTCGTGGAGAAACGTGTCTTTGAGGGAATAGAGGGTTTCGGTGAGTACACTTACGAGTACTCTGGCGACATTCTTGAGAGAGAGGTTCTGGAGTCGGCAGGCGAGGGTGAGTGCGGTTTTATGGAATCGATATATACAATTCAGGAGGCCGACGACCACGGCAACTGGACCAGCCGTCTGGTAAGGATTGACAATTACGAGTGGGATGATGGCGATGAGAAACCATCGGAGCCAAACTCGTTCGGCTACACCGTTCAGATTCGCAAAATCGTTTATTATTAGTAGTTAGTAGATAGTAGTTAGTAGATAGCGATATTATGGAGAACTTTATCGTATCAGCAAGAAAATATCGTCCCGCGTCGTTCGATACCGTTGTGGGGCAGGGCAGTATCACGGCCACATTGAAGAACGCCATCAAAAACCAGCAGTTGGCTCAGGCGTATCTTTTCTGCGGTCCGCGTGGTGTAGGCAAGACTACCTGTTCGCGTATTTTTGCCAAGACCATCAACTGCCTGAATCTCAGCGAGGATATGGAGGCCTGCAATGAGTGTGAATCGTGTCGCGCGTTCAATGAGAACCGATCGTACAACATTCATGAGCTCGACGCCGCTTCCAATAACTCTGTAGATGATATCCGCCAGCTGATAGATAAAGTCCGCATACCTCCACAGATCGGCAAATACTCCGTATATATTGTCGATGAGGTCCACATGCTCTCTACGGCCGCCTTCAACGCCTTCCTGAAAACACTGGAGGAACCGCCTGCGCATGCCAAATTCATCCTTGCAACCACCGAGAAGCACAAGATTCTGCCCACGATTCTGTCGCGCTGTCAGATCTTCGACTTCAACAGAATGAAGGTGGAGGACATAGTGTCTCATCTTCAGAACCTTGCGCAGAAGGAGGGCATCGAGGCCGACGTTAACGGACTGAATGTGATAGCCCAGAAAGCTGATGGCGGAATGAGAGACGCGCTCTCTTTCTTCGACCAGATTGTGAGCTTCTCGGGCAAGAAATTCACGTATCAGGACGTTATCAACAACCTGAATGTGCTCGATTATGAGTATTATTTCAAGTTGGTGGATTATTTCCGCGAGGGCGACGTAAACAACTCATTATTAGCCTTCAACGAGATTTTGAACAAGGGATTCGACGCCCACCATTTTGTGAGCGGACTCTCCCAGCATATCCGCGATATCATGGTTTGCCGTGATGAGAGCACCATAAAGCTTTTGGAGGTGGGAGCTGATATCAAGAATCGTTACAAGACTCAGGCACAACAGGTTACGTTGCCGTTCCTATACACCGCGCTCAATATTACCAATAAGTGTGACCTCGATTACCGCGAGAGCAAATCCAAGCGTCTTCTCGTGGAGCTGATGCTGATGCAACTCTGCAATATAGGAGGCAAGATTACGGCGCAAATGCCTGCAAGTCAGCCCGCTGTGGCCATTCCTCAGACTCAGGCGCAAGCATCGGCACAGCCACAGGTTCAGCAGGTACAGCCGACGGCTCCGCAATCAGCGCCAAGTCAGACTACGGCCCCAAGTTCTGCGCCATCTGCTCCACAGGTAAGCAACCCAGCACCAGAACCCGTTCAGACTC
>JAZUEG010000321.1:0-5967 GCA_045640025.1 Bacteroidales bacterium | reverse complement strand
CATACAACGGCACCGAGACCCTCATGGACGACTGCCCGATGGAGGCAGGCCAGACATCGCTCGGCTGCACATCGTTCCACATGGATATGGGTTTTGGCCCGCTGGTGCCTTTCGGATACGGACTCACATACACCACATTCGAGTATTCCGACATCAGGCTGTCAGCTAATAGCGTATCAGCTGATGGCACTATCGATGTAAGCTTCACCATAAAGAACACCGGCAGCCGCGACGGCATCGATGTTCCCCAGCTCTACATCCGCGATGTGGCCGCCAGCATCACACGCCCCATCAAGGAGCTCAAGGAGTTTGCAAGGGTGATGGTAGCTAAAGGCGAGAGCAAGACCGTGACAATGCATCTGCCTATCAGCAGACTCGCATTCTGCGGAATCGACTACACCACCAAGGTGGAGCCGGGCATGTTCAAGCTCTGGATAGCACACGACAGCAGTCTCGAAAACGCCCTCGAGACCCAGTTCGAAGTTAAGTAAGGGTTATTAGATTAGTAATAAAATCAATTAAACAATTTGATTTGTTCCCATCCGGCAAGCTCGGATGGGAACTTTTTTTTACACAAATATTTGCGTTTCAATTAATTTTTCTATCTTTGCGAAAAACAACAAATTACCATTGGCTATCTTGACTGCAAAAAAAATCATATCCGCATTAATAATCATAATACTGGGATGCGTGGACGCATTGGCCCAGTACAACAGTTTTGTCCGCAGTTTCTCACGCAACGACTTTGCCCTGAGCGGACCCACCTGGAGCATATCGCCGGCCGGCAGCGATTTTGTGTATTTTGCCAATGGCGACAACGTGGTGCAGTATACCCACGGCAAGCTCACCGGACTGCCGTTCAAGACCGAGGTGCGCTCCGTAAGAGCCTCCAGGATCCACAAATGCCTCTTTGTGGGCGGCATATCAGAATTTGGATATTACAAGCCGCAGAGCAATGGAGAGCTCAGATACACAAGCCTTTCCGATTCGCTTACATCCGAGCTCCGCACTCAGCTCGGCAATATATGGTCCATCACCGAAAACGACAATGTGGTGTATTTTGTGACCGACGGCATCATCATAAAATATCTGAGCGGACAATACACCGTAATCCGCTCGCCATTCCACATCAATACCAGCGCATTTGTGGGCGGTCTGCTGTACCTGGCCGTAGACAACGGAATCTACTGCCTGAGAGACAACGAACTTAAACAATGCGCCGGCACCGAGAGCATCAGCAGTTTCCTGATCCGTGGCCTTGTGCCGCACAACGACGGAATGCTGCTGATAACCCAGAAAAACGGAATCTACTATTACGACGGCATCAGCTGCACACCATTCGCCACCCAGGCCGACAAGTTCCTGCGCCAAAACGAGGTGTTCCGCACAGCCTGCGGCAATAGCGAGATAGCCCTCGGCACCATCAAGGGCGGCATAGTAACCATGAACCTACAGACCGGCGCCACAAGATACATCAACGAAACCAACGGACTGAAAAACAACACAGTAATATCACTCTCATACGATGCCGACGGCAATCTGTGGACCGGCCTCGATAATGGAATAGACCACGTATTCATAAGCTCGGGAATCAAGAACCTATACTCCTACCCCAACTTCTACGGCGCGGGCTACGATGCCCCCATAATGGACGGATGGCTCTACTTGGGCACCAACCGCGGACTCTTCCACACTCCATGGCCGATATCAGCCAGCGGAAACATTCCCATAAGCGAGGTGCCCAACTCGGGCGGCCAGGTATGGAAACTCACCAAATTCCAAAACCAGCTGCTCTGCCTCCACGACCTGGGATTGTACAGGGTAGCTGATGGCAAGATAGAACCGATCTCCGACATTCAGGGTTTCTGGGGAATATGCCAGCTTACGGAGCACAAACTGCTGGCCGCCACATACTCCAGCCTCTATTTCGTGGATATGGACCCCGACGGCCAGTTCCACATATCAGGCGTGGGAAATCTCCAGGGCTCGTTCCACAATATGGCATACTCCGGGCGCGACACCATCTGGCTCCACAGCCACAACAGTCCGCTGGTGCACATGGCAGTATTCAGCAAGCTGAGCAACACAATATCGAGCACCAAGGTATTCGGCCCAGAAGACGGAGTGCCCGACGACAGACACCTGTCCGTATCCTACATCAACGGACGCGCATACATAGCCAGCATCCACGGAATATACGCCTACAACCCTGACAGCCAGCATTTTGAGCTCTGCCGAAACATAAGCGGAATAAGCGGAGAGCGCCCATACTGCCACATCACCCACGACAGCGGATACACCGTGGCCATATCGCCAAACGAAATCACATTAGGCAAGGATGGCCAGCTGAAAGGCACATACTTGTTCCCGGCCGATTTCATAGACCCCGAACCGCTTGAAAACCAGATCCATTACCTCGGCGACTCGCTCTTCATAATCCCAAACCTGAACGGATTTGCAATAGCCGACACCAGGACCACAGCCTCCGCCGACAGCCTCCGCGGAAACATCATAAACAGCGTATACATATCCAACGCCGGCGACTCGCTGATATACCGCAACAATTTTCTCGGCATCAGGAACTTCCCGGTGATAGACTACAACAACGCCAACCTGAGATTTGTATACAACAAGGATTCGAGAAACGCGATGTTCCAGTACAGGCTGAACGCCGGTATGCCATGGAGCGAGCCCTCGGCATCGCCCATCAGGGAGTTCTCCGAATTCAAGGAGGGAGACTACGAATTTGAGGTAAGATGCCTGTCGAACGGCATGGTGACAGGCACCGACAAATTCAGCTTCAGGGTGCTCTCGCCATGGTACCGCACAGCATGGGCCTACTGTATATGGGTGATAATGACTGTATTAGCTGCCATACTGATAAGGACACTGGTGCACCGCCACATCAACAAGGTGCGCAGGGCCATGGAGGCGCAGAAACAGGAAGACCTCCGCAAGCGCGACATGGAGCACGAGCGCGAAAACGCCAAGAAGGAACAGCAGATAATAGCCATGGAAAAGGAGAAACTGGAAAACGAGCTGAACCACAAGACCCAGGAACTGGCCGGAATGCTGATAAACGTGGCCGGCAAAAACGAGATTCTCCAGGAGCTGAAAACCGACATCAAGACAATAATGGACGATGTGCAGGGCGCCGGAATAAGGCAGAAGCTGATGTCGCTGAACTCGAAGATAGATTCCAACATACAGAACGACAACATAATAGACCGTTTCGAAAAGCAGTTTGACCTCCTGCACAACAATTTCATGCACAAGCTGCAGGAAGAGAATCCGCAATTATCCAAAAACGAGCGCCTGCTGTGCGCATACATCCACATGGAACTGAACACCAAGGAGATAGCACAGCTGCTGAACATAAGCGTGCGCGGTGTGGAGACCATGCGCTACCGCCTGAAGAAGAAAATCTGCGCCGACAAGTCGATAGACCTCGACTGCTACCTGAAATCGCTGGAAAAGAAACAGCAATAAAAAAAGCGCGGCTCATCTCACGACGGCCGCGCCAAAATAAAGAATAAAGAAATTTTAGAAATGATTATTAATTAAGTGAAATTTATTTTACTTTGTCGATAGCCTCGCTAATCTTGTTGAAGATGTCGGTGATCTCGCCGATACCATCGATCTCAACAGACTTGCCCTGAGCCTTGTAGTAAGCAGCCACTGGAAGAGTCTGCTCGTTGTAAACCTTGATGCGGTTCTCGATAACATTCACGTCGGCATCGTCGGCACGGCCTGAATCCTTTGCACGGTTCAGAAGACGGGCTACGAGAGTGTCGTGATCTGCTGTGAGGCAGAGGAATGTGTCAAGCTTGAGACCCTTCTTCTCGAACATAACGTCGAGAGCCTCAGCCTGCTTTACTGTGCGAGGGAATCCATCATAGAGAATGCCCTCGGCTGCGATGTTCTCGTCAACCTTCTTCTCGAGCATGTCGATGATGAGTTCGTCTGGAATAAGCTGGCCCTTTTCCATGTAAGCCTTAGCCTTGATACCGAGCTCGGTACCCTTAGAAGTCTCCTCGCGGAGAATGTCGCCTGTAGAGATGTGTACAAGATTGTACTTCTTCTCGATAAGAGCCGACTGTGTGCCCTTGCCAACGCCAGGAGCACCAAAAATTGCAATGTTTAACATGACTGTGTATATTTTTTAATTTTTATTATATCTTTTTTAAGTGATTGAAATGTTGAAGTGTTGAAGTGATTGAACGCACAATCATTTCAACATTTCAATCACTTCACCATTTCAATCACTTCACCACCGTATATATCTCCGGCAGATTGCGGCCGTAGCCGTCGTAATCGAGGCCGTAGCCTACTATGAAATCGTTTGGGATGCTGAATCCCACGTAATCCACCTTGTAATCCTCGCGGAACGATTCGGGCTTGAATATCAGGCTCGCCAACTTCAGGGATTTGGGATTCATCGCCATTAGCTGACCAAGAACATCCCTCATGGTAAGTCCCGTATCCACAATGTCCTCTATAACGACCACATTGCGGCCGGCGATATCCTCGTTGAGGCCTATCAGCTGTTTTACCTGACCGGTGGATCCTGTGCCCTCGTAGCTCGACACCTTCATGAAACATACCTTGCAGGGCAGCTCGATGTGCTTTATCAGGTCCGACGCAAACATGAAAGAGCCGTTAAGCACGCCTATAAAGACCACCTCCTCGCCCTGAAAATCAGAGTTTATGCGGTCGGCGATGCCTTTTATGATTTTTTTTATCTCTTCCGCGCTGATACTTAGCGCAAATTTCTTATCTTTGACGCTGATAATTTTGTCCATTTTCGGTTGCAGAATCTTATACTGGTTCCAAAATGCAAAATTAATCAACGTGTTTTAAATTTCAACACATTTTTGCAAAAAATTTTCAAAAAATAATAAAAAACTTAATTAAATGACACCATTAGTAAGTATCATCATGGGATCCACCTCTGATATGCCTGTCATGGAGGCCGCCGCAAAGTACCTCAACGACATGCAGATCCCATTCGAGATCAACGCGCTGTCGGCTCACAGAACACCTGAGCTGGTGGCACAGTTTGCCGAGCAGGCCGAGGGCCGAGGCATCAAGGTAATAATCGCCGCAGCGGGCGGAGCAGCCCATCTTCCCGGCGTGATAGCCGCCAGCACAGTGCTCCCCGTAATCGGAGTACCCATCAAGGGCACCATGGGCATGGACGGCTGGGATTCGGTACTCTCCATAATCTCTATGCCTCCGGGAATCCCCGTGGCCACTGTGGGAGCCAACGCAGCGCAGAATGCCGCGATACTCGCCACACAGATAATGGCCGTGGGCGACAAGGCCATCCGCGACAAGGTAGCCGAATTCAAGGCCAAGCTCGCCAACAAGATCACAAAGGCCAACGAGGACCTTGCAAAGATAAAATACGATTACAAAACCAACTAAACTCTATAGGGCGCGGATACTGTCCCTAATATTATCCGTGCCCTATATTTTTTACTGAAATATGAAAACTTTAAAGCTAATATTAATCCTAATAATAACCTTAATAACAAATTCTCTATCAGCTCAAGACGACTATTTGCCTATTCCACAGATAGGCGACACCATTGTAATTGAAAACGACACTATAATAATAGGTATGCCGCTGGACTACCGCGACATCAGCAACCGCGAATACAAGATTACCGCACATTACGAGGAGGTGGAGGGCAGCTACAATTTCTGGACCGCCGTGGCCGCCGACCTCGAGAATCAGAGACTTCCGCTGATACTCCACCTTCACGGAGCCAGCCTATGCGGACGCGACCTAAACAGGGCCAAGAAATACGGCCCCATCGACGCGCTGAAATACGGCCGTCAGATAAACGCCGTGGTAATAAATCCACAGTGCCCCGGCGGCGGATGGAACCCCGCCAGGCTCAACAGGCTTGTGGACTGGGCCATAGCAAATTACAACATCGATACCACCCGAATCTACGAAGT
>JAZUEG010000320.1:0-40031 GCA_045640025.1 Bacteroidales bacterium | reverse complement strand
CGTAGAGACGCACGGACGTGCGTGTCTTATAAAATTATAATGTCTTTTAATATTATAACGTCTTTTATTCGTTTATTCTTTTATTCATTTATTTCCCCACAATCGCTATAAACTTATCCAGCAACGGCACCAGCGTTGTAAGTTCCTCAATCGACATACCGCCGTCCACGATTCCGCGGGCAAGACAGTTTGGGACCTCCTTGATACGCTCCTCAAGTTGTTTGCCAGCCTCGGAGAGCGACACAATCCTCTGACGCGTATCCACCTTACCTTTGCTACGGAGAATAAGTCCCTGTTTCTCCATACGTTGAAGAAGCGGAGTTACAGTATTGGTTTCAAGTTTCAGACGCTCGGTAATCTCGCTGACGGTAACCTTATCGGTCTCCCACAAAACCATCAAAACCAAATATTGCGGATACGTGATTCCAAACTCCTTGAAGAAAGGAGTATATCCCGCAGTAACCAGCCTCGACGCCGTATAAAGTCTGAAACACAGTTGATTATCTAATTTAAGTTGTTCGTATGGCATAATCTATTAGTTTAATCCGCCACAAAGATACAAAATATTTCTTTAACTTATATCGTTTACGATATTTATTTTATCACATCCTCACCACAAACCTCGTTCCCACTCCTTCCTTGCTCGTTACCTCAATCGCAAACCCGTGAAGGCTCACAATCCTCTGAACCAGCGCCATTCCTATTCCGTGGCCAGACTCTCCGTTTCCCTCGCCACGGTAAAAAATCTCGAAAACATTCTTGCGGACATCGTCGCTCATACCTATCCCGCTGTCGGAGAATGAGATAACAGGACTTCCCGAGACCGCCGAAATCGAAACCTCCGACGTTCTGTTCTTGGAATACTTGCAGTTGTTCTCTATTAGATTGCGGAAGGCAAGGGCGAGAAGATACCTGTTTGCCGTCACCGAGACAGCCTCATCGCTCTCGGGAACATCAGCAAACTGCACATTAATATGATAGTCGGGCTTGGCCCTGAGCAACTCATCGCGCACATCCATAACGAGTTCGTCAATGCGGATAACATCCATCTTAATCTGCGACATATCATAATCGGCGCGCGCCATATTCAGCAGGCCAATCACGATATCCGACATCTTCTGAGTATCCTGCAATGCCCGCTCAATACGCTCCTGATACTCCTCGGCAGTCCTTTCCCTCTGAAGCGCAAGTCCCAACTCACCCATCACCACGGCCAACGGCGTGCGGAGTTCGTGCGACACATTGCTCACAAACATCCTTTGAGAAGCAAGCGCCTTCTCAATCGGTTTTATTGTGCGGATAGCAAGATAATAGCCAACAAGAATCATCAGAATTACAGACACCAGCAGAATCACACTTAAAGTATTCCTCAAAGAATGCATATTGGCCTCGCCATATCCATCGTGAGCCGAGGCCGTCACCACATATTTACCATTATAGAGAATCCCAACGGCCTGATACCCAGTCTCTACATCAATATCCATCTCGCCACGGGAAACAATCTCGGCAATCATCTCGGGAGTCTCCTTCACGATATCGTGCTGTTGAGCGTCGTGATATAGCATTTGGAAGTCAGTAGTATAGACGGCCACCTCCACCTCGTTGATAAACTGCGTATTATTCAGGTAGATATGTTGCATCGTGGGCGCATCCACACGGTTCTCAAGAAAGAGGTTGGCCTTGGTAATGGCCTCAGATTTCAGAGTATTCCTGAAAGCCGAAATCCTCGCGCTGTCGCTCATCAAGTAAATGATTATCAGAGAAATAATCATCACTCCCGACATCACCGCGGTATATTTGAAAGTCAGAAGAATCTTATTGTCCATCGCTCAAAATAAAACCCACCCCAGGCTTGGTGTGGATAAGTTTCAAATCAAAATCCTTGTCAATCTTCCTACGCAAGTAGTTGATATACACATCAATAAAGTTGGTTCCCGTATCAAAATGCGTCTGCCATACCTGAGCCTGAATATCAGCCCTCGAAACCACCTTCTCGGCATTCTCCATAAGGTATTTCAGAAGTGAGAACTCCTTGGGAGTCAGGCTGATACCAACGCCTCCACGCTTGCACTCGTGACGAACAGGGTCCAGCATCAGGTCCTTGTAGGTTAGCGTAGTGTTTTTGATATTGCTGACGGCGCCACTATTACCCGCCCTCTTCAACAAAACCCCTACTCTCGCTATCAACTCCCTGAAATCGAAAGGCTTAGTCATATAATCATCCGCCCCAGCGTCGAAACCCTCCAACTTATCGTCGGTAGTACCGAGAGCCGTAAGCATCAGAATCGGAATATCAGCAAAACGGCTTCTGATACGCTTGCAGAGATCGAGCCCGCTGATACCAGGAAGCAGAATATCACTGATTACCAACCCGATACGCCCGAAATCCAACTGCATAAGTTGCAGAGCCATCTCGCCATCATAAGCCAAGATTACCTGATACCCAGCCTCCTCCATACCCTGCCGAAGCAACGAAGCCAGCCTCCTGTCGTCCTCTATAATCAAAATAGTATTCATCGCGCACAAATATAATCATTATTCCAATTCCGCGATATTAGAAAACAATTAGAAAATCAAGAGCGGACACAACAAAAAAAAACGTGCACGGCAGAATCATTTTCGGAATCTACCGTGCACGGCGCTTAAATAGTATTTTTATTAAATATTCGCAATCTCTTCGGCGGAGAGGCCAGTGTATTTTGCAATTAAATCCAAAGGCAGATTGTCGGATTTCATCTTGTGGGCTACATTGTATTTTTCCTCCGTAATTCCTTCCTTACGGCTTTCTGCCAACGCAGACCGCTCGGTGGAGATATCAAGCCAATATTTATTGTAGGCTTCCAACTCCTCGGGAGTATAAGCCGCGGTCTCAACAATCTCAAGCGCCTCTGCGGTTACGGGGGAATTCAGGAGTTCGGGATCAACATCCACGGTATCGTCGTCGATCTCAGTGAGGAATTTCAGCCAGAGATTTGCCATTTTGTCAACGGCCTTATCGTCGAATTTCTTACCAAGAGACTTGAATTTCTGCAACTCCACAAATATAAGCGAGATATCCTTATGGACATCTTTTGCGTTTTTCTGATTTGTCAGGTAATACTCGTGAATATACTCGTTGGCGTTTTCCTCTGAACATTTTATCTCAGATTCGTTGACAAGACTAAGAGCATATACATCCTTCAGTTTATCAAACGACTGACCCTTTTTTAACTGATTGCTGTAAGTGAGAACGGCATTATAAAGTGTGCGTGAGAAGAATGCCGTTGTCCAGTAATTCTGCATTTCAACCACGAAGGTGCGTCCATAATTGTCGGTGCACTTCACATCAACAATGGAATATTTTTTATCTATATTTCCGTGATGATTCTCACCGCTGAGATACTCAACAGACTCAATCTTCATACCCTCAGGCAAAGGCAAAAGGGAATTTAGGAGACTTATCACAAGGTGCTTGTGCTCTCCGAAAACCTTCTTGAAGGTAAGGTCCGCTTTGGGATTTAGATACTTTGCCATTTTTTATTTTCGATTTTTGATTATTGATTTTCAGTTGCAAAGATAATTAAATTTCTCAAAATAAGCAACAAAAACAAATATAATCATAAATCCCATTCGCCGATATTAGAAAACAATTAGAAATCCATTAAACAATTCTAACATTCTTCTAATCAATCACTAACGGCCATTTTCCAAAACTCGCCCTACCTTTGCACCCGTAATCGGAACGATAAAAAACCGAAGCATCAGAGGTAAGAAAAAAAACAAATACAAACACATAAAACACCACAAGAATTATGTTCAAGTTTTTCAGAAAAACCATCGCACCCAAGCCCAACTACAACAGCGAATACGCTCGCTTGGTGGCAAGGCAGACAGAGGCAGGGATCTACAATATGCTCGATTCCGCCCGAAACGGCCTCTTTGAGCACGAGGTAATGGCTCGTCGAAGAAAATACGGCCCAAACACCGTGGTCCACGAAGAGAAAACCAACCCCGCAAAACTCTTCGTATCAGCATTCATTAACCCCTTCGTGGGAGTATTGACAGTGCTCGTGATAATATCCTTCGTCCTCGACGTATTGCTTGCCGAGCCAGGCGAACAGGATTGGACCACAATCATCATAATCTCCACAATGGTGATATTCTCGGCAATCCTGAGGTTCGTGCAGGAACTCAAGGCAGGCCGTTCGAGCGACGCACTCCTCAAAATGGTGAAAAACACCTGTTACGTGGAGCGCTCCAACACCAAGAGTGGCGAAATCCCTGTGGAGGACCTCGTGCCAGGCGACATCGTTTTCCTATCCGCAGGCGATATGATTCCCGCCGACATCAGGATCATAGAGGCCAAGGACTTCTTCGTGAGCCAGTCGTCGTTGACAGGAGAGAGCGAGGGCATAGAGAAAATGCCTGAGTATCAGACCGAAGAGCCATCAGTGGTTGATATCCAGAACCTTGCCTTTATGGGCTCCACGGTTATCAGCGGAACCGCCAAGGGCATCGTGTTCGGCACGGGAAACCAGACCTACCTCGGCACCATAGCCAAATCCATCGCAGGCCACCGCGCCGAGACCGCCTTCGACAAGGGCATCACAAAGGTCTCTATGCTCCTCATCAAGTTTATGCTGATAATGGTGCCATTCGTATTTATGGTAAACGGATTCACCAAGGGCGATTGGTTGGAGGCATTCATCTTTGCCGTTAGCGTGGCAGTGGGCCTCACACCCGAAATGCTCCCGATGATCGTGACCGCAAACCTCGCCAAGGGCGCAGTGAGAATGTCGAAGAAAAAGGTTGTGGTAAAGGACCTGAACGCAATACAGAATTTCGGCGCAATGAACATCCTCTGCACCGACAAGACAGGCACCCTAACCCGCGACAAGGTGGAACTCATCAAGTACCTGAACGCCGACGGATCGGAGGACACCACACGAAGGATTCTCCGCCACGCATTCTTCAACTCGTATTTTTCCACGGGCCTCAAAAACCTTATGGACAAGGCCATTGTGGAGCACGTAAACGAGAATGGCAAACCGCTCGACGTTGTTACAGAAGATTACAAGAAAATCGACGAGATCCCATTCGACTTCACCCGTCGCCGTATGTCGGTGGTGGTGGAGGACAAACAGGGCAAGCGTCAGATAATCACCAAGGGCGCAGTTGAAGAGATGATTAATATATGCTCTCATTTCGAACTGAACGGCAAGGTGATACCTCTCAACGGAAATATCCACCAAATGGCGACGGGCATTGTCCGCGATATGAACAACAAGGGAATGCGCGTACTCGCCGTGGCCCACAAATCGTTCCTCGACAAGGAAGGCGAATTCAAGATAGAGGACGAGAAAGATATGGTGCTTATCGGATACCTCGCCTTCCTCGATCCGCCCAAGGAGTCGGCCAAGGAGGCTATCCAGAAACTCCACGACTCGGGCATAGAGGTAAAGGTGTTAAGCGGTGACAACGAGGCAGTTGTGAACACAATCTCGCGTCAGGTGGGCATCAAGGCTTGGAACAGCGTATCAGGAATAGAATTCCAGCAGATGACCGACCAGCAGAAGCGCGACGCCGTAAGGGACAACCGTGTGTTTGCCAAACTTACCCCATTGCAGAAAACCGAGATAATCACGCTTCTCCAGGAACAGGACAACACCGTGGGATTCCTCGGCGACGGCATCAACGACGCAAGCGCGCTCCGACAGTCAGATATCGGAATATCAGTGGATTCGGCCGTCGATATCGCCAAGGAGAGCGCCGACATCATCCTCCTCGAAAAAGACCTTATGGTATTGGAGGACGGCGTAAAATCGGGACGCGAGACCTTCGGAAACATCATCAAATACGTGAAGATGACCGCATCGAGCAACTTCGGAAATATGTTCTCCGTATTGGCCGCGTCGGCGTTCCTGCCCTTCCTGCCAATGCTCAGCATCCATTTGCTGATACAGAACCTACTCTACGACATATCGCAGATAGCCATTCCGTTCGACAAAATGGATCCTGAATTCCTCCGCAAGCCACGCCGTTGGGATTCCAGCGACCTCAGCAAGTTTATGGTATTCATAGGCCCAATATCCAGCATATTCGATATCACCACCTACCTGTTAATGTGGTTCGTGTTCGGCTGTCAGAGCGAGGAAATGCAGACACTCTTCCAAAGTGGTTGGTTCATAGAGGGTTTGTTGTCTCAGACACTCATAGTACATATGATCCGCACACAGAAAATACCATTCATCCAGAGCCGAGCCTCGTGGCCGTTAATGGTGATGACCTTTGCGATAATGGCCATCGGCATCGCAATCCCATTCACCCCATTCGGCACCTACATCGGACTTATGCCACTGCCAATGAGTTACTTCCCTTGGCTGATAGCAACCTTGCTTTGCTACTGCGTACTCACCCAACTCATCAAAACGTGGTACATCCGTAAGTTCGGCAAATGGCTGTAAAAAAATTTCTCTCTAAGAGGGTAAGAGCATTTCATCAGAAGCGCTCTTACACTCACATTTTTTAAAATTTTATTTTTAAAAATGTAAACTCTTAAAAAAGAAACTCTAAATCTATTAATCTCCGTGCGAGAAAAAAAAAACTCTTACCTCTCTTAACCTCTTAGAGGATTACCACCCTAAAAATAATACCTACTTTTAGGTATTGCTACTAACCCCAAAGTCCATTAATTTTGCAAGCGAAATTAATGGACTTTCAAAATAAGACTTACAAATGAAAAAAATTTTATTTTTGCTAACGGTGCTCATAATCAGCCAGTCAGCATTCTCTCAGGAGTCAGACGACGACAAAACTCTCGGCCTTTCCTACATATCAGAACTTCAAACCAACACCCACGGCGATATAAACTTTCTCAACCAACTGAGTATCAACGCAAGACTGCCATTAGGTAAGCGCTTTGCCTTGGAGGGTCAGACAATCTCGTTCGTAAAAACCCGCGACAACTCCATCGCCGACGACGAACAGGGATTCTCAAACATAGAGGCCGACAACATCGCCCTGACGCTCGCAGTTTTGGATTTGGAGTGGAATATCAACGAGTTCCACACATTAGAATTCGGCATCCGCAATATGAACGACGACTACTTCGCCAGCGAGGTCACCAGCCTCTTCATAAACAGTAGTTGCGGAGTTTTCCCAACGATAGCAAACAACTATCCCATAGCCAATTATCCCGTAACATCTATTGGAATGCATTATGCCTACAAGAAAGAGAAATACGAAATCCAGGCGTCGCTATACAACGGCGTTGCTTCCGACAAATTCACAGGCGAGGAGAATATGTTCCGATTCTGTCCCAAGAGCGACGGCGTTTTCGGACTCACACAATTTGAGTACCGCAACAATGGTAGTCAATACTTCGCAGGCGTAGCCATCCACCACGGCGCTATCGAGAGCGAACTCGACCTCGACAAGAAGGACACCAAGACAACACTTTGGACCTACGCCGAGCAACGCCTCAGCGACCACATCAGCCTCATCGCAGGCTACTCCCACGCCTTCCACATCCACAACCAATGCACCGACTTCATCGGCCTTGGAGGAAACTGCCACCTAAGGAATTGGAAACTCGGCCTCTTCGCCGACATCGCCAAATTTCGCGACATCAGCGAATACGCCATCGAACTCACCGCCCAATACTCAATAAACGATTTTATGTATATACAGCCAGCCATCCACCTAATCCACCAGGAAGGCTACAACTGCGCGGTAGGATTGTTGAGATTTGGAGTGGAGATTTAGGCCCCTTTCAACCACTTCACAAAATTCTCTTTTGTAGGTTCGCCTGATAAAACACCGAAATTCAAACGCATATCCACACCGGCCTGAAAGACGAAATATTCGTTCTCATTGGCGCCGAGTTCAAGAGTGTAATATTTCAGGTGTACAAGATTATCCGAGAAAGTGATCACGATAACGCCGAAGAGCGCCTCAGGTTGCTTCTCGGGTCTTGGGAAAGTATAGAGAATAAGTCCCGACTTCCCCGCCACAAGAGGCATAGCCTCGGCCCTGAAGTCGGTAAGATAAAACGTGCAACCACCCTGTTTAGTGATCACCACCTCAAAGAAATTCCTGTCAGCCAGATTGCCGATAGCATCCGGATTCTCGTTCTCCACCCAATCAATCAACTGCGGAATCAACTGATATTCAAAGTCATATTTGGTAAGCATAGCAAAAAAAATTAGAATTTATACCTCAACAAATCACCGCAATTATCGGTAATCTGCGCAATAATCTCTCGGCAACGGCTTTCCTGAATCCGAACCTTTTGACCAACTGTCACAAAATCAGATAGTTTCGGTTTCGACGTTCCATTCACGGAAGTGGCGTGTTCACCGTTATAGCCGTCAGCACAATAAGTAAGGTCATACGCAGGAGCCAGACGCCAACGGTACTTGCCGTCAACACCACCCATACACATAAAACCGAAATTCTTGCAATGATCGTCCTTATTATCAGCAAGATAATTAAAAACCATACGGCGAAACATCTCCTCTACGGCCTTATAATCCTGAGTAAGATAGCCCGTCAACGACAACAAATTAGCATAATCAAGTACAGGTGTGGAAAGCGACAAGCCAAGCAATCCTCCTGCCGTGGCCACGTGAATGCGCTCTCCGTCTCCTGAAATATCAAACCTACGTGTAGCGAAATACTTACTATTCAACAACTTGAAATCAGGAACTTGAATTCCACATTTACGGGCAATCTCATTATAATGAAATTCCTGAACTCCCATATCCTTAGGATCGTATGTATGGCGGAATTTTACAAGCCAATGTCCCTGACTATCAGAGAAAACCGCCTTTGGACGGCACCCTCCGCTGTTTCCACTATTGTACAAAAGCAATCCTGCGTCATCATCAGTCTTTTCCTGAAGAACCTCCAAGGCACGTTGTTGAAGCAAGTCGAAATCAGCGACTTCCACAGCCTTCAAAATATGGGTCTCGGGCTCATAACACAACGCGCCCATACCTCCACTGCCAACAATGCTCAACCTATCCAAGACAGAAAGATTATTATCATCAACTCCCTGACTCTGAAGAGTTTTATGCAGGAGATAACGGCCATATCCATCAGGAAGACTATCCTCAAAAATGCCGAAATTACCAGCCAACGGATTAGGTTTTGCAACAAACACTCCAGGCTTCAACGGCAATTCCAACGGAGAAATAGAGAATCCATCAGACAACCATTGACTATTGTATTCAAAAGCGCACAAACGGCTATTAGGAGTAAGGGACAACCTGCCCACCCCCCTACCGTGATATTTCACTAAAAGTTTTTCGATAGATTTCATTTCTTAGTAGCCCGTTTTTTATTGAGATTTCTCTTTATCTGAAGCATTTCATCCATTGTCTGATACTTCTGAGTCTTGAAAATATTCTTAATGTCGGAAGTATAGCCAACGGCCATAGCAATCTTTATGAGGTTCTGAAGCGAGACAAGTCCCTTCTGCTCGAACCTCGCGATATTCGACAACGGCACCTGCGACATCTCGGCCACCTGCTCACGGGTAAGATTTTTCTCAATCCTCCGCCTCCTGAAATCATTAGCAATCTCCATCGCCACATCATCAGGATTGTCAATTGTATATTGCTCCAGAAGTGCTAATATATTGTTAGTATCCATAAAGAATCGCCTTTAATTAATAATATATTATCAGTTGCAAAGATAACAAAAATATTGAAAAAGCAAGGATTATTGGGTGGAGATTAGAAAATATTTTCACAAATACACTATATTTGGGAAAAAAATTATATTTTTGCAAAAAATTATCGCGATGAAAGAATTCAAGGACTTCAAAATAGAGGACTTCAAGGAAAGAATAAAAATGCCAAAACAAAATCTTGTAGGAAAGCGAGTTATCGTTACCTCCTTCAAGGTTAAGAGCATCACGTGCAATACCCACAGGCATTATCACATTAGGAAAATTTCAGAAATAAAATGGGAAAATTCGTAACCAATTACAATGGCTTGGCTGAGGCAATTGTAACAGAATGCCTTATTTTTCCACCCGCCGATTTATCCAAAGGAGAACAAATAAAAGAATACTACCACACAAACATAGGCGCTTGGGACACAGGCGCAAGTAGCGTTATCATCACTCCTAAAGTTGCAAAAGCACTTTGTCTAAAACCTATCGGCAAAGCAATAATAGCAGGCGCAGGCGGAGATTGCGAAGGAGAAGTATGTCGTGTTCATTTGGGACTGCCGAGTGGAGAACTATTTGAAGACGTAGAAGTTGTAGTAAACGAACTTCCTGATTACGACATCCTAATAGGAATGCCAATAATTTCGCTTATGGATTTTGCAATCACACATCCTGACGGAAACACAAAATTCACATACGAAAGACCATCAAGAAGGGATTTAGATTTCACAAAATCTAAGTAGGCGAGCATTACAAAAGATAAGTACGAGCCGTTTCGGACGGGGATAGTCAAGAAATTGGATAATCCGCCGTAACGTTCTTTTATATAATTGTCCCCCAAGTTGGGGGATAATTATAAATTATTGATGATTAATGCTTAACCCCGTTCCCTCAATGGAAAAATCTTGAGCACATTATCCTCGTAATCTGCCATTAAAAGACAGAGACGAGAAATTTCCTGAATATATTCGTTGTCCATTTCAGGTTCAAGCATACCTTTTTCGGTTGCCTCGGCAATAAGACGGTCGACTTCTGCTCGGGTTGCGTCAAATTCGACACGTGTCGTAATCTTATCCATAATCTTATATCATATTAAGATTTAAATTTAAACAAACTCGTTAAATGAGATTCAACAGAAAGAGGATTGTTTTGTTGTGGTACATCAACCTGCTTGTTATTCTCCTTTTTATATTTCTCAAAAGCCTTAAGCAATTCTTGATTTGCTTTAGTACTGAAATTATCCTTATGCCGAGCATCTACATTTGAATGGCAAGCAACACATAAGCAAATCAGATTATTTGTTCTATTGTTTAATTTATCACCATTTTTGTGATGAACTTGACAATAAAAATGGCCTTGAAAATCATCTAAATCAATGCCACATTTCTCACACTTGTATTGCTTTGTCACACGATACGCCTCACTGATTTTGTTCCAATCTTTTACATAACCATTAAAATCAACTTCATTGTTTTCGGGCTCATTAAACAAGCCATCATCGGCAGACTTTAATATATCAACAAATTCATTGATAGATCTAATTTTAGAAAACTCATTCTGCAATTGATTCCTACAATAATTACACAATCCAAGATTGCTAAGACTTATATTATTGCCTGAACTAGAATCCCTAACAGAAATCGGCAAGTCATTAGCATATCTATACGAACTTGAGCCAAAAGTGTTTACCGCTTCACACATACATAAATGTGCCTTAGGAGTAGATCCATATCCAAAGTTATATGATTTTTTTATCAGGAAAACCTTTCGATCAACCCCATCAGAATCACTTACAGCAAACATACCATCGGCATCTTCAAAGACCTCACCTGATAAATTACCATTCTTTATAGTAATATCTCCTGCCCTTACAGCACGATAAGTCGGACGATTACCCACGGTAACTCCCGAACTTTCTATAAAATTCCTTAATTTAGAAAACGAACATATTAACTTTGGCTCTTCCATAATCTATTTATTCTTATTAACAAAATCAATCAATATATCATCACCTCGTGTAATAATACGAAACTCCACTCGACGTGATTTATCGTTATCAATGTCATTCTTACTAACATAAGTATATTCGCCACTACTATCAAGAGATTTTCCATAAGAAAATCCATTTGCAGTAAACCAAAAGTTCAGTTTGGCTTTCTTGGCAGAATCTAACTCCTCATACATAGGAAGTTTCCTTAAATATTTCAAAACCTCTAACGCACGACGTTGAGAAAGAATTACATTGGCAATATAAGGATCCTTGTCCAGAGCATCAAATCTAACGGGATCGGTATGTCCTTCAATTCGAATTTCCATTATCTCATCAGAAAATTCACTATTGAGCAAAATATCAAGATACTTTGGCAAAAACATATCCAATTTTTGCTTGAACTCATTTGTCAATTCAGATTTGCCTGATTCAAACAAACTAGACGCATTATTGAACTTCATAGACAAATCATTGCCTAACGCCAAATCTCGATTATTCAATTCAACTTGGAATTTATCTTTCAATTCTTCGTACAATTGATTTCGAGTCTCAACATAATCATTAAGGACGTTTTGATTTTCCTTAACTCGTTTCATATAAGCAACCGTAATGAAAAGAAAGATAATCATCAATCCTGTCATCAAGTCAGAAACAGACATCCATTCGTTATGTTTTGCCATAATTATCTCCTATTATTCTTTAACCACGAAGTTATAAGATTGTCAAGTTCGCCAAGAGTTGCACTCAATCGCTCATAGAATGACTGATTAATACCATTGATTTGCTGTTGCAAATTCTTTGAACCAGTTTGCAAAATACCAACACTATCATTCATACCTTTTCGAGCCTCTGACCAGAAAGTAGAAGCATAATCGTTAATCTTATTAATATCATCAAGTTTCTTAATCAAGACATTAACATTCTCATTAAAATCCTTTTGTTTAAGAACCCAGTTGCTTAGTTTCTGAGCACTATCATTGAAACTTGCATTAGCATCTCTTACACTTTCTGCAGACTCAGTGAGATTTACACCCATTTCAACAAAACGTTGGTCATCTACCATCACCTCATTCAAGGCCTTGACAATCTGATCAAGTTTACTGCCATCAGAAACCAAAACAGTAGTATCCTTACCGACCTTATCAAGTGTTGTAGAAGTCTTCTCGAAAGAATCGGTCATCTGAACATACTGAGAAGTCAACTTCTGAATCATCTCTTTGTTCTCCAATTGCCAATCGTTCAAACGCTTAACACTATCGTTCAATTGTTGGAAATTTTCTTTTACAAGACGACCAATAAGATCATTCATCTGCTTTTGGAATTCCTCGGTTACTTTCTTCATAACCTCAACAAGAGCCTCAGTATTGCTCTTCTTCAGCAATTGACTAAACTCATCAAATTTTTCACCGAGCAACACATTTGTTCCTGACATCTGCCTCTGCAAATCAGCAATTCCTATATCGAACTTAGCGATATACGACTTCAAAGAGGAATTTAGTTCATCTTCACCCTTCAAAATCTTGGCAGAATATCCATCAACCGAATCAACAGATTTATTTATTGACGCTAATGATTCTGAAATAGTTGAAATATTGTCGGTATCAGAAGAAATGCCATTCAATGCTAACAACATCTTATCAATTCCCTTACCCAAAGAAGACAATTGACCTTCTGCGTATTTATAAAAATTAGTTTGAACAGACTCTAAATCACTAGATTGCTTACTCAAAACATTCTTCATTTCCTCTACTGCCTCTACAATCTTCTGAGAGGCAATGGAAATATCAGATTTTTTCTCTGCTCTATCAAAGACAAAGGAGATTATCTGTTGTAAAATCATAGAACATCCCATACCAGCAAGAGAAGTAAAAAATGCTGTTTTAAGACCATCCAACAATTTAGGTATACTAGCATCAATATCACTTGTCTCAAAATGAATCAATCCAATTGTAATACCAATAAAAGTACCCAAAACGCCAAACGTTGACAACAAAGAAGGTAAACAATCAATCATTCGTTGATTATCTGACAAAGTCCCTTTCTTTTTCCAAACCGTAACTAACACAATCGATACTATAAGCAACAACACGGTTATAGTCAACCAAATTATTGTTAGCGAGTCTAACTTAAATAAATTTTCCATTTCTATTATTGTATTAATTTGTTATCAAAAAAAATAAGCGTGGCACTCTAACATATCTGCTTGCTGAGGTGTTTGGCGTACCCGAATTGACAGACAGTTAAAGCCCACGCACAAAGCACGCAGGCATTAACTTCAACTCAATCAATTCTGTTTAAGTCGCCAAACTTCAGCAAGAATGAATTTAGTTAATACTTTTAAATATTATTATATGTAAATATTGTCTAAATGTTCATAGGCAAATTTGTTGAATACCGAATGCAAATATAATCACCTTTTTTATATACTCAAAACAAAATCTGTGAATATTTTTCACCAAAACACCCTCAATTCTCTCTACCAAACAACAAATTTCAAAATATGTCAAATTCAATCAAATTTTACAAAAGAGAACATCATCAAAACCACCACGCAAAACCAACTAATTCACAACAAACTACAATTCACACTTTCCCTAATCGCAATTTTCAAAACGCTAAAAATCGCCCTAATCGCAAATTTCAAACCACCAAATTTTGCCCTAATCGCATCTTTCAGGATTATCTCAACCAAAGAACTCAATCTTAAATCTGCATATCACTTGTAAATAATTACTTACATCAAAACTAAACCAAAACTACCCAAGCAAAGATCCTGTAAATAAACAAATTACTTAACACCATCACAATTTTATGAGGGATCAAACACCCGAAAACTACAATTTTATGAGGATAACCCACAAAAAAAGCCTTCCGAATCCCAAAATCCGAAAGGCTCTCTAATCTCTAATCTCTAATCTCTCAACTAAAAAAAACTACTTATAATTTCCCATTCTCTCGTCGAACGGAGGATTAAACGAGTAATACTTGTCGGTTTTCTTGAAAGAGAAATGGATATCGGTGTTGTTCAAACGGCCCTTGAAACGCTTGTTGGTGATATGGTAATTGCCGATTCGGCAGTCGCGGTCGTGGGCATCGCGGTAAGTGAGTTCCAGGATACCATAGCGGATCTCCCACTCAAAATCGAACTTGTCATCGCCACAAAACTCTGTGCCATAGCCCCATTTGGCATTCCTGTAATCGGGATTGAACTCCATCTCGGTATCCACGCCGTCGAAGTCGCCCTCCCAGACACCGCAAATCACGCGCGACATATCCTCGTCGTAGTCGCCATCATAGTTCTCGTAATCGTCCCAGCAATCATCGCACGAGGGTAGCGTAAAGGCCAGCACCGAAAGCATCAGCACCGCCAAAAATCTGAATTTTGTTTTCATAGTCGTTAGTTTTTTAATAGTTAAACATTTAACTTATAGTTGCAATTTCGTTGTCGAAATATAAATAATTGTCCAATGAAAAAAGATAAAAAAAAGGTTAAAAATCAATAATATATCATTCAGAGAACAAATCATCCAATGTAACCACCTCATCCACCTGATGAGAATGTTCATTTTTCGACAAGCCATTGGCCACAATCATAACAAGCAACAACGAACGAGTAGGCTTGTGCTGTTTGCTATGGAGGAAAGCATCGATTTTGTCCGACAACTTGGATTCGTAATCCACATCAATAGCAAACTGATTTTCAGAGAATTTAATCTCGCAGATATAGTCAGCACGCTCTCCTTCAGATTCAAAAACTAAATCTATCTGAGCCTCCCTTCCCGAAGAGGCCGTTCCTGAATAGCAATACACATTCCTGACGCCCCTCAATCGCAAAGCGCTCAAAATCTGAGGAATATGGTCTATACAGAGCAACTCGAATGTATTACCCGCCCAGGAGTAAAAATTGCCAGAACGGTTAATCATATTCCAAGAGCCCAACTGACTTTTGCCGTATATGAAGCGGAGATAAAACAGGGAAAAGTAATCCTTCAACTGAAAAACAGTCTCTACCCGCGATTTTCCATATCTTGGATATTGACGGATAACGCCCGACTCAAGCAGATTATCAAGCATCTTGGTTAATGTGCCACCGCTCGAAACCTGAATTGATTTCTGAATTTCGGAGCGTGTGAGTCCATAAAAACGTTTGCCCAATGCCATCACTATATAAATATATCTGTCGGTTGACGAATACAATCCTGTATAAACCGATTTAAACTCTTCCTCGTAATTGTCTACTCCAAAAAACAGATTATTAATATTTTGAGTAAGAGAAAGATTGCGTTTCAGCATATTCATATAATAAGGAATGCCACCCCAAACCATATACGACAGGGCAATCTCGTATCTTGAGAATTTGAAGCCACGGCTTTTGTAAAACTGCTCACACTCACCCAATGTAAATGGAGACAACTTAATGCGCTGTGTAAGTCTGCCATACAATCCACCGTAATCGCGGATAATATTATCAAGCATCCAACTTGTGGCGGATCCGCAAACCACAAGCACAATGTTTTTCTGACGCTCGGCCCAGGAATTCCAGAAATATCCGAGTTCTGAAATCAGTTCAGACGACTGAGGCCCAGCGAGCCAGGGCAGTTCGTCAATAAAAACAACCTTACGCTTGCTACGTTTTCTCAGCAACAACTGCTTGAGAGACGAAAACGCCTCGCGCCAGCAGGTAATCCTTGGAGCATTTGCATTGAGTCCAAATGCCAATAACTGATCATAGAAATGCGACAACTGAGTCTGCCTGTAAGTGGCCTCGTCGTTTTCCTTCAGATACGACCCCACCACCGAAAACGAGAACTTGTTGTCGAAAAACTCACTTATCAGAAAAGACTTTCCGACACGCCTTCTGCCATAAATAGCCACAAACTCAGACCTATCGGACTCAAGAACCTGACCCAACACCTCGAGTTCACGTTTTCTGCCTATTATATTTGCAAACCTCAAATCATTCATTTTGATACATTTGAAACAATTAATATTCTAAATATCAACTACAATGCAAATATACAAAAGCAAAACCAATTTTCCAAAACTCAGCCAAATTAAACAAAAACTAATTAATTTGGCTGAGTTTTAAGATATCATACACCCCCTACATCCTCTCCTTGGCCTCGCTTCCGGCCCCGGTGCCCTTATACTTGCTCTGACTCTGATTGAAAGTGTATCTTACAGAGACATTTAGCCTCTGACTATTCCTGTGCTGACTCTGCTCCAAGTAATAATAACCGCAGTCCATAGCCACATCCTGACCCGATTTGCGGAGCACATCATCAAAGGTGACGCGCAAGACCAGCGACTTGTCTTTCAGGAAACTCTTCTGAGCCACAAAGTTCAGGTTATAGAGATTGTTTTGAAGCCTGTAAGTCATCACGTCGCCCTTAAACTGACAGAACAGATTGGCCTCCAACTGCCAGTTGCCCTTCAGGCGGAAAGCGTTGTTGCAGTTGATAATCGAGATAGGCTTGCGATAGCAAATTTCCCGAGCATCAGAGGCTTCGCGTGGATCTGCTAAAGTCTTGCTCAAAGTGGCGCTCATAATTCCAGCGGTCCAATTTGGAGAATAAACTCCGAAAGTTGGAGAGGCATTCAGAAAGGCCGAGAACTTATTAACGGGCTCATCAAGATTGATATTCCTGATCACGATAACGCCCTCATCATTATGCACATACGACCACTCAACGAAAGAATTCTTCACGCATCCGTACGACATCGAGAGATTCAGCACCTTCCAATGGATATTGGCATCCACATTCTGAGAATTCTGATTCTTCAGTTTAGGGTCGCCCTGCTGATACGAATAAGGATTCAAGTAAACCATAGCCTCGTTGAGGCTCCAGTAATTAGGTCTCTGAACCTTGAAACGGTAACTAAGCGAGGTCTGCACCTGACCAAACTGCCTTGACCACGAGGCCGAGGGGAACACATTGTCGTTGTTTCTCGAAAGCGAATTCTCGGGATTGCTGAAACTTGTGTAGTCGAGACCCACGTGCTCGTAGCGCAGGCCGGCCGTAAAGGCGCCCAGTTTCTCCAATTGGAAACCATACTCGGCAAAAACCGCCAGATTGTTTTCCCTTACCTCAGATTTCGACGACGAGATATCCAGACCTTCCACAACATAATCGCTCTTGCGCATCACCGACGAATTCTCCTCACCCACAGTAAGTTGACCCTTCCAAACAGGATAAGTGAGCACCAATTTGTCTGCCACCATATTGGTCTTCTTGGTATCAATGGTGGAGCGCTTGTCGGCGTCAAAAAGATCCACAATATTGTTGTCCTGCGACTTCTTGGTCATAAAATCGAAGTTGAAATCAATACCGAGTTTACCCACCTTGCCATTATAATAGGCGTTGCCGTCCACATTGTAAGGCTCGGTGTCGTCGCTACGCTGATACGAATGGCTGTCGGATTTTTTTGTTTCTGACGGCGCACTCATCAGGTACTCCACAATGTTGGTCTGCTCCTCCATAGAAGAATATCCTCCCAACTTGTCGTGCTTATCCACACGAACGCCAACAGAATGATTGTCAGATATTTGCCAGTTGGCACCTAAATTATAGTTCAAAGCCTTTCCATACCAGTCGTTCCTGAGACGCGCGTCCTGATCCAAGACCTTGATATCGTCGCCATTCCTGAAATAAGTCCACTGATGAGGAGTCTGATCGTTTATGGAATTCCAGTCCCAGTAATTAATCAGTCCAAAAACATCCACATTCTTGTGCCTGTATCGCAGGTTTGCGGTAGCATTCTTGTTGTTTTTGCCGTACTCGATATCGTAGCAGTCCTCGGAATGGAGGTCGAAACCGAAACCGTTTCCCTGACGTCGCACAGTCCTGATCCTAACCACGCACGACACCGTGGCATCGTACTGCGCGCCGGGATTGGTGATTACCTCAACCTCCTTAATCTCATCACTTTGCAGACGTTTAAGTTCATCCAGATCCTGCACCTTTCGGCCATTTATGTAAAAGACAGGAGCGCCCTTTCCTATCACCTCCAATCCATCCTTGCCCTCCATCATACCAGGCACCTTGGCCAGCATCTCCTTGGCAGTTCCCGACTTCTCCAAAACCGAGCCCGTAATGCTTGTAACCATCGAATTGCCTGTAAGTCTTGTCTTTGGCTTTTGGGCGCTAACGACCACCTCGTTCAATTCCTTATCAGCCGACAACAGACTCAACACACCCAGATCCTCCTTGGGATTCTGTACATACACAGTCTGAAAACCGATAGACGAGAGCCTCAGAAGGTCGGCCTTCCCATTGCACTCCAAAACGAAATTACCATCGACATCCGACACAGTACCGCACACAAAAGCGCTGTCAGGCAGACTCATCATCACCACATTGGCGTATGGAACAGGCTGATTATCAGCATCCACAACCGAACCCTTATAGTTTTGTCCCAATGCAGTAGACGACAACAGAGCCACTGAGGACACAATCAAAAATCTCTTCATATTATATGCGTTTTAATGTTTTCGATATGCAAAAGTACATCGCCAACATCAGACGCATTGTCTAAAAATTTTACAACTGATTTTCAAGGGTTTAGTTTGTATGATTTTTTGACAATTTTAGTCTTCTACTTCTTCCTCTTCTTCGGATACGGCAAAACATCCCGCAGAATCCCAACCACCTTAAGCGCAGTGTTACGGTGCTCAATATCAAGAATATAATGCTCCTTGGCGCCGTCGTAAGGGAAACCACGCTCAGCGTCAGACAACAGTTCCTCTATCTCAGGGACAATCTTGACATAGCAAATCTCGTCGCAAGCCAGGATAACGCATTTCTCATCCACATAAATCACATAATCGCCCATCATCTTGCGGGCCCTCACCTCCCCCAACGGCGACAACTGATTGCAAACAAAATCAATAAATTCCGGTGAACAAGCCATTTTTTAGTTGAAAGTGTAAAGTTTAAAGTATAAAGTTGAAAGTTTAAAAATTAAACGCCTCCCTCCGAGGTCTTTAGACCTCCACGCTCAGTAGCCCCGGCCTCCACCAATTATCAATAACAGCAGAGGCCGGGGAAACCGGGGAAACCGGGGTATCCGAGGATTTTTAGAGATTAAAGTTCCTCGCCGAATTCCTTCATCTGTTTCAGCAAGAAATCCTCAAGGACCTTTTTCTCAGGAAGTTGAAGCATATATGTGGAAACAAACAATTGATTATCCATTCCAGCGAGAGCATATTCCACCATTTTCTTTCCCTTGCGGGTGCAGAGCAGAATACCAATTGGAGGATTGTCACCAGGTTGCATCTCATTCTCCTTATAATAAGACACGTATGCGTTCAGTTGACCAAAATTCTGATAAGAGAACTCCTCGTTTTTCAATTCGATAATCACATTGCAATGCAACATTCTATTATAGAAAACCAAATCAGGATAGAAATATTCGTCATCAATAACGATCCTCTGCTGACGCGACTCAAAACAGAAACCCTTACCCAACTCCATCATAAACTCCTGAAGATGAGAAATAAGGGCATCCTCCAAATCGTTCTCGTCCACAATATCCTGAGCCTTCAAGCCCAAGAACTCAAAAGTCATCGGCTGACGGATTTGAAGAGCGGGAGTATCAGAATTATTGTCAGTATATGCCGACAGCAACTTCTCAGGATTGGCACTGATACCAGCACGCACATAAAGATTTGTAGATATCTGACGGCGCAACTCTTTTACAGACCAAGTGCACTTGATACACTCCTGCTCATAAAAGTAACGCTGAAAAGGATCGTCAATTGTCATAATCTCTCTAATGTGAGAAAAAGACAATCGCGAAATAAGACGTTGTCCAGGAGTTCTAAATTCGCGCGACGGCGTCGCGCGAATTTCATCAACTTGATTATCAATTACTTCTACAACATCAACTTCATTAAATAACGATTGATTAGTCGTTGATTCAAAAACCCAATCACTGATATTATCAACCATCTGTGGATACAACAAGTAAAATTTTCTTGCATATCTAAACAAAGTCATATTCAACCCTTTTCTATTAACTTTTTTTTCAAGAGTCTCTAATAACTTCTTACCATACTCAGCCCTGTCCTTGCCATTCTGCTCAAACTCCACAATATAATAGCCTATCAACCAGTTGCGCATAGTCTGCAAGCGGTTGATTGCCTTGATTGCCGAAGTCTGCGAGGCATCGTGAGTTGTCTGAATCACCGAAGTCAAATCATCAAAAGAATGACTTCCCACATTCCAATTCTCAATCGGAAGATCCAACCCGTCGTGGGTGTATTTTGTCAAATTGTTGTCCTTCATAATTTTTGCGTTAAGGCGCAAATATAGTAAATTTTTTCATAAACAACAACAACCCAAAACTTTTGAAAATTTATGCATCACTGTCGCATAAATCCCATTTTATCCCAACTGCCCAGGCAAAACCAGTTTCTCCTTCGTCGGGAAACCAGCCTCGTAAGCCTCGAACTCCTGAGGGTTTTCGTCGGCCACAAAATAGCCTTTGGGAGTGTGATACGTTCCCTCGCGACCATCAAGATAACCGGGCAAAAGTTCCTTGGCAAGGAAATACGGCACTTCCGACTCCTTGGGCTCGCCGTGGTAATGAATCCCCAACGTGCTTGCCAACACAAAGCCCGCCTTCCCGTAAAAATCGATATTGCCCTCCATACAGAGAATCCCGATCCCATATTCCTTGGCCTTCTGAAGCGAATAGTTCAGAAGCATCAGCCCATAACCCTTCCGCTTGTAATCGGGATGAATGCTTATTGGGCCGAAAGTCCAGGCAGGAATCACATTGCCGTCCTCCCCTATTATCTCGGCCTTGGAATACATCACGTGACCGATTATCCTGCCGTCTTCCTCCATCACAAAATCCAGTTCGGGAACAAACCAAGGATTATTGCGGTATCTGTTCAGTACAAAATGCTCCACGCAACCAGGGCGGTAAACATTCCAGAAAGCCTCTCGCGTAAGGTTCTCAACCTCACGGAAATCGGCAGGAGTCTCTAATCTAATTTTCATAATTCTTATTTTTTGTTATTAACAAAACCAGCAACCGTCAACGCCACGGCAAGCACGAATATAGCCCACGCAAAAAGATTGTGAGGCATATAGCAAACGGCCAGAATTCCGTCTATGGCAACCGACGACAGCAACAGCGAATAAGGCCTGCGCAAAAACTGATACTCAGAAACCTTGTCCGCTATCATAAAACAGACTAATCCGCCCACAAGGAGCAATGCACCGCACATAAGGCTGAAATATACAAACGCCCCCTGCGCCGAATCTTCCAGCATAGACAACTTATTGGCAATCAACGGAGTAAAAGTGGCCACGATATGCACCAATCCCATAACAGCCACACAAATTGATAGGATCTTGCTAACTTTCATCATTTCTGTAATTTGTAAAAAAACACGAATTACCAGAAATTACCACGAATTATCCATAAATTACATTCAGAGAAAATTTTTGAATAATTCTTGGTAATTTTTGATAATTTTTGTCTAAAAAATGCCGAAGACGAAGCAATTATCGTCTCTTCAATACAACAATCTCAGGGTCAGCTCCATCCTTGCCATACTCACTTACGAGGATATACTTCTCGTCGCAGGCGATACCGTAGCAACGGCCGTCAGATTTCTGAACCTGATTTCCCCAGTAAGAGGCGTTGTCGTCCAGAACCTTGATATTGTTGCCGTTGAGGTTGTAAGCCTGATTTATGAACGAACCTTGAAGCACATAAAGATTTGTGATAGACAAATCCTTGATACCAAGAGCATTCACCTCGCTGATGAAAACCTTCTTCATAGGGTGGTCGGCGTGAGGAATCTGATCCTTGGGAAGATTCCAGCGCTTCAACATAGGGAACCACTTCAACAACTCCTGTTTGTACTCGCAGGCGGTAAGGTTCTTGCCTGTGTTCTTGTTGAACTCCTCCACAAACATCGAGCAATACTCAGCCATCTCCTCCATAGTGAAATCACCAGTGAAAGCGCCGTCCTTGTAGCAATAAATGCAGTAGTCCTCATTCTTGCTACCATCAGCATTAGTACCCAAAATCTCCTCGCTAAGAGGCATTCCGCAACTCTGACAAAATTTCTGTTCCATTTTATTAATAGTTTTTAGTTTGAAATCAACGGCACAAAGATATGGGATTTTGGCAGAAAGAAGTGTATAAAAAATGGACAAAAAATGTTTTAGGATAAATTGCGAAAACAAATTCTTTTCTATAAATTTGCAGAAAACTATAAAACACAACAAATATGAGTTACTCTGAAATGGCGCAACTTGACATACTTAACGTTGTGCGCAACATAAAAACAGACGCTGACTACGAGGAATTTCGCAATCTGATAGCCCATTATTTTGCAGAGAAGGCCCAGAAAGCCATCGACGCAATGTGGGACAATGGTGAAATCAACGAAAAGACTATTGAGGAATGGGGTAGCACAAAAATGAGAACAAACAAAGAAAATTACACAAAAAAGGTAGATATCCTTGCACAACAAGTATGGGAACAGGAAAACCCTACTTCAGAACAACTTGAAAACGAAGAGTTTCACTACAGAACAACATAAACTACAAACCATACCAACCAGACAACTGCAAATAACACTTTTTCTCAAAACGGTCGTCCTTTGACCACCAATTAGCCAATGAAAGCCTAATCAAAGTTCCTTCCGGTATTTCGTCAACAGGATCTTGAAAACCAACATAACTTAAAAAATGTCGTTCGGAATTATATTTGACCTTTCCAAAAGAAATTACTTTTTTCAAAGGAACATTACTACGCCAAAAACAAACACTATGGGAAGGAACTGCATCTTTATCGATATAAGGAGAAAAAGAAGACAATTTCAAACATCCTTCAAAAACATTTGACAAATCTCCTTCATAAACCAAAACATTATCATTTACAAAATTTATCAATTCGAATTCCGACATAGTATGCTGATAAACACTAGAAATAAATTGTTTATCTTCGGAATGGGGCAAAGGCCTTGCATTCCAGGCTGTTTGATACACAGCCTCGTAAACTTGTCCTACTTGATATGGAGCATCATCTGTCAAATGGGCACCACGCTCATTATGTATCCTCAGGAACTCTAAGGTATCCAAATCAAGAGCGCCACAACAAACACCGCTCTTCATCTTTGTCCTAGCAACAACAACTATACGAGACATACAATACGAATTTACAAATTTATTACTTCAAATCCATAACTACTTTTCAATCGTTTTGCCAACAAAGACCTATGACAAGCGGTAGCAACAGATTCAACACAGAACAACACAACATTCTCTGATTGAATTATTTCCAAATCCCTAATTAAAGCCTCAAAATCAAAACTATCAAGAATTTGACTACAATAGCAATTCGAAAATAAAGAACTCAAAGTAGTTCTAAGTTTTTTTGTCTCATTCTTATCCCTATCTTCAGCCCATTGTTTCTCTCTTATCTCAGTAGTAGGCGCTAATTCCTTTTTATACAAATAATTAACACCCATCTGTTTAAGTTTCATTTGCAAATAATTACTATTCACAAAACGATAAAGAGAACCACGAACGCCCCTCCTTTGACGTATATCCAGAAAAGTATCTATACTATTATCTGTCAACAAAGAGAAAAATTCCTCTTCTGTTTTTCCGTAAACACCAACTGTATATATCTTCATTTCAATAAGTATTTCTAGACATTAAACACAATGATTCTCCAAACAGATCCTCAACACCTTCGTTTGCAACCTCATTTATCACATCTTTTTGGGATTTCAAAACATATTTACCCAATTTGTTTTTAACAATGTGATTAATTATGATCCCGTTTTCTCGTAAAGACTCTCCTAAAAGTTTAGACCTATGACATTCTGCAGGATTACTCTCACTACACATCAAACAAGTAGGAAAACCTAAATTATTGGCCTTAATAATACGGGACAACCCAATCTGATAATTAGGATTAGTTTTCATCTTGTTATAATCCATTTTCCCATTGGTTTTGTATCTATCGTCAGGAGGCAAACCACCAATTTGGTCACCCATATATCCATAAACAATATCACCAGTGTTATTTATAGACACAGCAAGATCTTCCCTATTGAATTGTGGATAATATTTGGAATATGGCTTAGATCTTACGTCAATCAAATACTTAATTCCATAAGACCTAAGAATAGTGACCAATTCTTCAATAGATTTGTTGCCGTGACCAATTGTATATATACAAGACTTTACCATAGCCAGAAAATTTTTCAAATATATACATTTTTTTAATCAAACAATAATACAATCAAAAAAATAATTATTTTTGCAAAAAATATAAATATATGAAGCCATTAAAACACTCCCAAAAAATTGCAATAATGCGTATACTTCTCGACATTGTATACGCAGACGAAATAATTGATTATAGAGAAACGGAACTCTTCAACTCTTTAATCAAAGAATTGGAATTAAGCGAACAAGACGTTAATGATATAAATTGCAAATCCGCAATACTAGCACTAATGGCAATAAAAGAATTCGACGCCACACAAAAGACTTACTTCGCAAAACTTATGGACAAAATGATTAAAATTGATGACGATATTGACGCTAGAGAAGTTGCAATCTATGAAATTGTTTATGACTATTGTAACATCCCTATTGAATTTTCGATAAACTAACGACATCAACACAGAACACCATACTGATACCAACAAAAAAAAAACTGTCAGCCACTTCCCATCAAGCGACTGACAGTTTTTCATATATATCAGAGAAAAGAGAAGCCTATTCTTCCTCACGCGACCATCTTCTACCGTCGAAAACAAACATTGCCTCAGGGCCTTCGCCGTCGGCCATAACTAAACCTACTACCAACTGTCCACCACAGGTCAAATGATAAGAAATCTCCGACTTATCAAGCACATCAGCATTCACTTTAAATACGTAACACAGATCTGATCCATCAGGCATAACATCCTTCAACTCAATGGCCTTGCCGTTCTCAAACTTCCAAATATCAACCTTATTATTGTCACAATCTATCGCGCCAAACAAATCCTTTCCTCTTTTGTAGCAGACAAAATGGAAATTCTCGGTAAAGCCTGCGCCCATACGGCTCTCGTGGAAACATCCGTTCTCTCCCTCCTGAACATCCATCTCCTTGGGATCGTTCACAAAATCGCTGTATTCGCCAGCATTGAGAACCTGCACATAGAAATCCATCATCGTCTCGGGATCCACAGAGTCGTCTCCCTTCACGATATTGATTTGGACAACCACACCGTCAGGCTTGTCGAAAACATACTCGATGAGATTGCAGTTGTCACATATTTTGGTAGCCACACAACCGTTGTATTCAAGGCCTTTATTATATTGATCCAATCCTTTACGGTCGTGTCCTATATAATAACCAAGATATTCGGTAAAAACACAGATCTTCTCAATGCCGGAATCTCCCTCATACACCGAGAACCTCTTCTCACCGTTCAGATAATAGACAAACGCGCCTTTCTCCTCCTTAATAGTGTAGCCCTTTATGGCCTTGGGACGAGTACCTCCAATATCGATACCCTCCACCGTCCAATAACTTCTGAGTCCTTTCTCATCTACATAATCGGAGGACGAAGGAATCAAAGCCTGCTCCACAAACTTCTCGCCGTCCCAAACAAAATACATAAAACCGTACGCATAGTCTTGTGGAAACTCAATGCCATCGTTGGGATCGTAATCGCAAGCCAAAGTATCCTGACCGTATGGGAATGCGGTCAACTCATCATCAGCCAACTGATCCTCAGCACCAAGGAAATAGAGATAATCCTCTACCAAATCCTTCGCCCTCTTGGTAGGTAACTTCATTTTGGAAGGTGTGAGTTTTCCGTCCTTGTAATCATACAACTTTTGGAAATTGTCGTCCTCATAGCCAGAACCGTCGAAAATCAACAACCATCCACCGTCGTTGTACTTATAGAAGTTGAGGGACTCTGTCAAATAATCCTCCGTACCCTCATACTCGCACAACAATTTCCTTTGACGGTAGCACTGAGCATTCACCTTCTCAAACTCCTTGAAACCTTCCTTCTTGTCGGGTATCATATTATAGATATCCATAATAGTGGTCTCGTCCACTATGTCGTTAGTGGTTGCTGACGGCGCAGTATCTGTCTGCCCCTCTCCTGCCTGTTGCGAGGTCTGCTGACTACCTCCTCCACAACTTGCCAAAAACGCCAGCGCCAAGGCCGGCAAAATTGTCCTTTTCATAAATTATACTCGTTGAGATTAAAAACCGTCACAAATATAAATATTTTTTGGATTATTTGCACAAGACCACCGCGTCCTTAGGCTCCTTCTGATTTTCGTCCCAGATAATCTCGCCAACCTTGCCTTCCACTTTTATGGTTCCTGAGGTTGGATTTTTTATTGAAGTGACATCGCCTTTTATGTTGGCATTCACGGTGGAATACTCAAAGAGAAGATTTGCGTCGGGTCCGAAAGTGCAGTCTTCGAGTATCAGACCGTCAACATAGCAAAGCAACTGCTCACCAGTGAGATGACAGCGTACAAGTTTCATATTCTTGGCATACCAGCCCAAGTATTCACCGTTAATCTCTGAATCGTAGATAGTTATATTCTCAGCCTCCCAGAAAGCGTCCTTGCTGTTGAGCACTGAATTGTGGATCTCAACATTCTTGGCATATTGGAAACCGTAGTTTCCCTCCTGATGATAGTCGGAGATTTTTACATTCTCGCAGTGCATAAAAACATAGTCGCAGTTCTGAATCTCAACATTTCTGAGTTCAATGTTTTGGCAATCCCAGAGAAACTGCTCGCCATTGTTGAACTTGGTGTTCTCCACGTAAATACCGTCCATACGGCGGAACAGTTTAGGAGCGTCCACATTGCAGTTGGTCATACGGCAATTCCTTGAATACCAGAGACTACTGCGCGCACTCTCGGCAAAATAGCAATTATTGACGCTGAAACCGTCCACCTCCCAGAAAACATACTTGCCCTCAAACCTACAATTCTCGGCCTCCACATTGCTCGACTCCTTGATAGACGACTCGCCCACGTGGATAGTAACATTCTCCAACCTGATATCGTGAGAGGCATACAGCGGACGCTCACCTCCAAATTCCTGATTTGCAATAACTTTCATAGTTTCTATATATTTTATATCGTTTGCGACAAAAATAAAACATTTGTCCTAAATTACCAAAACAAATATACGAAATCCCCAAAAATATCAGCAACCCAAAACAATGATTTTATTACCAAAATTTCAGGACAGCCTCGAAGAGGCGTCACATAATTAACCGTTGGTGAAGCACGGCACGTGCTGAGCCTGCGGACACGTGAGAGCCGAGACTACGGGAACACCCCTCCCAGCCCCTAATCAAACAAATCATCCAGTACCACCTCGCTGTTTACCACATCAGAATGTCTTCCAGGCTTTACGCCATTAGTGGTGATGAACGTATGTAGAATGCTCTTTTCGCAATTCGTAGTCCGCTGAAACAACGACGCTCGTTCCAACAGGTGCTCCTCATAATCCTTGTCGATAACGTACTGAGACTTGGAATACTTTATCTCACAGACATTTACAAAACTTTCGCCGTGATCCAGTATCAGGTCAATCTGTCCAGAACCCTCGTCGCCCTTATAATTCCAGCAACTAACATCGCTCGCAATACTTTCCAACCGTAAAGCCCTGCGTATCTGAGGAATATGATTAAGACAAGTCTGCTGAAAAGCATAGCCATACCAATTGCTTTTCACCGACTCCCGAACCTTGCTCCAAGCCTCGAAATCCATTCCCTTGTAATCCTTGACGAACTTATAGTAATAGAAAACATACATATCAGTAAGTTGATACAACGAGTCCTTAGCCTTTTTTCCGTATGCTCTGTACTCTCGAAGAAAATCGCATTTACACAGATTATCAAGCACTTCGCTAAGTCGTCCATTATCGCTGATACCTGAGATTTCAATAATTTCCTTGCGAGTAAGTCCCTTCACCTTGCCAGCAATGGCCTCCACAACCTTGCGGTAATACATCGCGTCGTTGAACAGCGAGCGGAAAAGCAAATCATACTCATCCCTCAATTGCGCGTCGCCAGAGAAAAACAGATTGTTTACATTTTGTTCCAGACTAAGCGAGTTTTGCAACAGACTCAGATAATAAGGCGTACCACCCAAAATCATATAACATTGAAGAATAGTCATACGTTTCCAGACAAAACCCTGTTTATAAAGATATTGCTCAGTCTCGCCCAAAGAAAAAGGGCTCAACCTTACACGCCGAGTCACACGATTATGGAGTCCTCCCTTGTCGCCGAGCAAAGTATTTGTCATCCAGGTGGTAGACGATCCACAAACTATCAGTTTCAACCTCGGCTGATCGGCGCCCCACATATTCCAAAACGACTCCAAGGCACGGATAAAATTAGATTTAGGAGTGTCGTGCCAGGGAAGTTCGTCAATAAAGACAATAATTTTCTTTTTTCTGAGACCCGACAAATATCTACGCAATTCGCCGAAAGCCTCAAACCAGGAAGAAAACTTAGCAATTTTTTTGTCGGAATACAACTCCAACTGAACACGGAAATTTTCAAGTTGATCTTCAATACCCAAGCCATAAACTCCTGAGGTATAGAAATCAAACTTATTCTTGAAAAACTGCTTAATAAGGAAAGTCTTACCCACGCGCCTGCGACCATAAACAGCCACGAACTCCGCCTTTCCACTATCAAGGCACATATCAAGAACATCCTGCTCCGAATGTCTTCCAATCACTTCCTTTGCGTATCCCATAATCAAAAATAAAAAAAATTACACCGCAAATATAAACAAAAAAATCCCGATATAGGTGCGGAATCTGTCAAAAAACCATACATTCCGCACGTTAATAAATGTTAATATCAACACTAAAAGCCTAATTACCAACTAAATAAAAACATCAAAACTTTTATGATTTTATTACCAAAACTTATGTCCCTCCCAGCCTCGAAGAGGCGTCACATAATTAACCGTTGGTGAAGCACGGCACGTGCCGAGCCTGCGGACACACGAGATCGCCGAGCCTACGGACACGCCACCCAAATACCCCCGGCCTCTGCCGTTGCAAATATTTGGTGGAGGCCGGGGCTACTGAACGTGGAGGTCTAACGACCTCTATGATAGGTCAATGAACTTTTCTCTCTCCTCTCTCATCTCTCATCTCTCATCTTTAAACTTTCCTCTTTAAACTTTACTCTTTCAACTTTACACCCCTCTCATACCTCCTGCAAAACGCAAAATAGCAAACCACGCCAAACACCGCCAGACACGCGCCCACGAGTGCAGGATAATGGTAACTCTGAGGCTGACTCTCCACAATCGGGAGTCCGCCAGCCCAAGCGCCGATAGCATTTCCGAGGTTGAAGGCAATCTGAACCATTGCGCCTCCCATCAACTCGCCACCCTCGCTGTGACGCACAAAGAGCAATTGCTGAGGGGCTGATACCGCGAACAAAGCACCCGCAGTTATGAACATCAAAACCACGGCGCACCAATTGATATGAGTGAAGAAATAAATGAGTATCAGTGAGATAAATATAACTATCTCAATCCCACGTCCAGTATGCCCGGGCTTGAAACGGTCGGAGAGTTTTCCGCCCACAAGGTTTCCAATCACCATACCAGCGCCTGCAAGTATCATCATAAAGGTAAGCCAGTTCTCGGGAACGCCAGCAAGTTCGGTCAAGGTAGGCGAAATATATGAATACCAGGCAAATACACCGCTGTTTCCGAACATCGTGCAACCGAAAAGCAACCACGGGGCAAGGTGTTTCATAAACCTAAACTCACCCTTTACACCGTGGTCGGGCAAGGGCTCCTGATCGGGTATCAGCCTTGCAATGCTTATCCAAGTGATAATGCCCCAGAGCGCCGTGAAACAGAACACGTAACGCCAAGAGAAATTGGAAGTTACGAAGGTTAGAAGCGGATTTCCGATAAGATTGGCAACAGTCATTCCGGAAGACACAATGGCAACCGCGAAGGCCGCCTTGCCCGTGGATTTGCTCAGACGGTCGGCCACAACGGCACCCACACCGAAAAACGCTCCGTGAGGTGTTCCCTGTAAGAATCTGAGAGCCATCATCAGGTAATACTGCCAGTGCGAACCGCCCTCCTCATAGACGGGACAGCACGCAATCAAGCCTGCCGACAGCGAGTAAATCGCCATCAGGAGATAGAGAATATTCTTCAAGCGCCATTTCCTCGCGAACAATGCCACCAACGGCGCACCCACGCAAACGCCTAATGCGTAAGCCGAAATAAAATGCCCAGCCTGAGCAATTCCGATATTGAAATCGTGCGCCACATACGGCAGAATGCCCATCATCACAAATTCCGAAATACCAAGGCCGAATGTACCAAACGCCAAGGCTATCAATCCTTTATACATATCTTGATAAAAAGTGTTATTTAATGTAATTTTGAGAACGCAGATTAATTTTGATAAAAAAATCAGTGAAAATCTGTATCATCTGTGTCATCTGCGTTCTAAAAACCCCGCAAAATTACAAAAAATTTTTCACTCCGTCCTAACACTGTTTATCGGATTTTCTGTCGCCACTCGGTAACTCTGAACCAGCACCGTGGATACCACGACCGCCGACACTGCCACAAACGATAGCGGGAATATCCACCAATGTATCGGTGTGCGCTCGGCAAAGTTTTCAAGCCACTGACTTCCAAGATAATAAGCCAGCGGACCTGCAATAACGAACGACACCGCCAACGGCACGGCATAGCGTTGCACAAAGAGCGCAAGGATCTCCTCCACGGTGCTTCCCATCACCTTGCGGATTGCGATTTCCTTTCTGCGGTATTCGGTCTCAAACATCGTGAGGCAGAAAACTCCTATCAGCGTGATTGCGAGTATCAGAAGCGCCGAGGTCTGCACCTGACGGATAAATTTCATCTCCTCGTCATAAACGGCTTCAAGTCTTTCGTCCAGGAATTTCACCTCGGGAGTTACACCGTCGGAGAATTTGGCCACAACATCAGATACCTGACGGCGCGCTTCCATCGGGTTCGCTCCATCGGCAATACGGATTAATGCGATTGAACGTTCATCGCTCCAATTGCTGTATTTCTCGCCCATAATCACGAATGCCACAGGTTCGTTTCTGTTATCAATTCTAGTAGTGAAAATTCTGAAATCCTGACAAATGCCCAATACCTTGAAATCATCCTCAAACAATGGCTGTCCAATATGGATTAGTTCGGGATATTTGGCTTGCAATGCCTTGTTGATAATGCAGACATCGCTGTCAGTCTCCTTGAAATCATCACCTTCCACGATTTCTATTCCGCAGGTTTTGAAAAACTTAGGATCCACAGTAACCACACTCATAGATATTAAATCGTCATCGCCTCCTCGTGTCCAACCCATACATTCATCATCCGTGCCAGGCACCATAGAGGTATAGGCAACACTCTGAATAGTAGTAAGTTTCTCCAATTCTGACCTCAAACACTCCTTTTCTCTATTTGGAATATTGCTTGCACTGATATCGCACGTGATAAGGGCGTCCTTGTAGAAACCATAGTCCGACGAGTAAATATAACTTGACTGACAATAGAGCAACGATATTATTACGGTCAGCACAAACGAGGCCACAAACTGCAATCCCACAAGCCAAGTTCTCAGCCTGCGTCCCTTTCCTGTATGTCCCATCGAGCCTTTCAGCGCCTCCACAGGCTGAAACGAGGTGTAGTATCTCAGGCTTTGTATATTAGACAATATGGCTACTAACACGCTCACCAACAGAACAATACACAGCAAGCCAGGATTGTCGGAAATCTTGATACTGCCCGACAGCGAATTTGCCAATGCTCCAAACCTGCACATCAGAGCCACAAAGACCAACGATATCAGGAATGCTGAACTTGTAATTACAATAGCCTCGCCTAAAATCTTGAAAGCAAGGCTGATATCTACAAAAAATTATACAAATCTAAATTTAATAGTTTTAAATTCTTTTGGATAGTAAGAAATGTTTTTATACCTTTGAAGCAACAAAAACATAACCAATCAAAGAAAAATGAAATATAACAAATCATCTCATATTAAGAGTGTTAAAGAAGTAGAAACATTCTTTCATCACATTGTTGAGGAAAGAAGAATTAATTTTCATCCTGATACTTCATTTGAGGAATATGTTTCAAATGAGACAAAACAAACTTCATTTTCAAAAGAAGAGTGCCAAATATATAATCGTTTAATGGAAGAATCGTTTGATATCTGTGAGAAATCAAACGTTGACATTTATGAAATAGGCATTAAAGAGTTAGAACCTTATACAACTGTAAAATTCTTTTAACAAATGGCACTTGTTTCATCTAGTTTTGGATTAATGGATTTTGTAAAAAAACAAAGTCTAAAAAACGTTCAGTTATTTAGTAAGGCTTCTCTAAATGAAGATGATACATTAATATCATTTAACGACCAGGCTTCCATAATTACTCATTATCTTAAATTTAAAGATAACGAGCAATTCGTCACACCATATAAAGAAAGAGGTGAATTGTTGTTAAAAGATTGGATTGATTTTATTACTGACAACAAAGAAGTTAATAACAAAGGATCTGTTGCGCAGGAATTAGTAAATCCATTTATGCCAACATTGTTTGACGAAGTTAAAAATTGTCCTTTTCCTCCTTGTGAAAAACCTAGATTTACTTTCATAGATTTGTTTGCAGGAATTGGAGGTTTCAGAATGGCTTTACAAAACTTAGGTGGCGAATGTGTTTTCTCATCAGAATGGGATGAGCAAGCGCAGAGAACTTATTATGCAAATTATGGAGAAGTTCCCTTTGGAGATATTACCAAAGAAACTATAAAACAGTATATACCAGATAATTTTGATATTTTGTGCGCCGGTTTTCCTTGTCAAGCATTTTCTTTGGCAGGAAAAAGATTGGGCTTTGAAGAAACAAGAGGAACTTTATTCTTTGACGTTGCAGAAATTCTGAGAAGGAAAAAACCTAAAGCAATTTTTCTTGAAAACGTCAAAGGTCTTGTTATACACGACAAAGGCAAAACCTTCCAAACCATTCTCAATGCTTTGGATGAAGTTGGCTATATTATACCTGACCCTCAAATTGTTAATGCTATGTATTTTGGAGTTCCTCAACATAGGGAACGAATTTACATTGTTGGGTTCAGAAAAGATTTGGGAATATCGAAAGAAGACTTCGAATATCCTAAACAAGAAGAAGTTACCAAACATTTCATTGATATCAGGGAAGAAAATCCCGTACCTGCAAAATACTACCTATCAACAACATATATACAAACTCTGATTAATCATAAAGCAAGGCACGAAGCCAAAGGAAATGGTTTTGGATATGAGATTATTCCTGATGACGGAGTTGCTAATGCAATTGTTGTTGGAGGTATGGGAAGAGAGAGAAATCTTGTTATTGATCACAGACAAAAAGATTTAACTCCAACAACACATATAAAAGGTGAAGTTAACAAAGAAGGAATCCGAAAAATGACCCCGAGAGAATGGGCTCGTTTACAAGGTTATCCCGATAATTTCAAAATTGTAGTTGCCGACGCTTCGGCTTACAAGCAATTTGGAAACAGCGTTGCTGTTCCTGCAATTCAAGCAACTGCAAAACAAATAATAGATTTGTTGGTTTCAAAAAATCATCTGTAATTATGGCATTAAACGGAAACAAAGGCGAATTAAGCGAACTTTACGCATTCTTCAGACTTTTGGCTGACGGAAAATTGTTTTGTGGAGACGGACATTTGAATAGATATGATGACAAATTCTATCCCATTCTCTCGATTTTCCGCGACGATAGTCCTAATCGAAATATGTATAAAGTTGATGAAATAAGAAGACGTATTTTGATTTCGGGAGAGAGTCTAAATATTACTATCAGCCAAGACGATTTCTTAACAAAGTCATCGCAACTTTTTGAGTATTTGTCTGAAACTCACAACGAGGCATTGAAAAACGAAATCGAAGCCTTTATGGACGAAATCAAATGCGGTGGTGTTAAAGCGAAATCATCCGACAAGGCTGATATAAGAATCGTAATCCACAACCTAAATACAGGTTCTAAGCCTGAACTTGGCTACAGCATAAAGTCTAAGGTTGGCGGTTCACCTACGTTATTCAATGCCAATAAAAACGGAACAAATTTCATTTATCGAATCTCAAATTTTCCAAGCACCAGAGTTGAAGAGTTTAACTCATTAAGCAATTTCAGAGCAAAATTTCAATTGCTTAATTCATTGAATGCCAGTGTTGAGTTTGTTTCAGTAATGAACCAAACCTTCCACGAAAATCTTTTAATGTTGGATACAAGTTTGGAACGCATTCTCGCAGAAGAATTGCTGTGCTATTATAGTGGACAGGTAAGAACATTGGAAGACGCTACAGAAATTCTGAAAACGTCTGACCCTTTACACTTATTGACTCCTACAACCCAAGTACCTATGTATGAATACAAAATCAAACAATTTTTGGTTGCTTATGCATTAGGTATGACAGCAAACAAACCTTGGACGGGTCGTTTCAACGCCAATGGCGGATATATTATCGTAAAAGAAGACGGGGATATTGTGTGTTATCACTTCTTTGATCGAAATGATTTGGAAGATTATATGTTTTTCAACTTGCGATTTGATACACCAAGTACCAGCCGTCATAATTTTGGCAATATCTATAACGAAGGAGACGAATTGCGTATTAATCTAAACATACAATTGAGGTTCACAGATTAAAAACAATTCCGTCTTCCTGACACTCGCATAAATCCACTCGCCCAGATTGTCGCTCATCTGATTGCTGAAACTCAGATGATTAGCGCCCTGAGTCTGATAATAACCCGACGAAACCTCAGCCCCGAGCGATACCGACGGCATTAGCGCGCCCTTGCTCGATTTCAGAGAATACTCCGCCTGAGTCACCGCATATTCGGCTTGCAGAATTTTGGGTGACCGTCCACAGAAACCCTCAAAAACCGAATCCACTGACACACTGTCTGTTACTATCAGATTTATCTCGGGGATAGACACCAACAGAATCTCTGTCTGCGCCGTCAGGTTCATCTTCCGTTTCAATTGCAGAAGCGACGCCCTCAGCAAACCTCGCTGTCGAGCCACCTCAAAATCATCGCCCGCGCACACGGCCTCCATCTCAGCAACATCGGCCTCGCCCTTCAGGCCAATCTCATTCAGCACCCGGCTCTGATGCAATAGCATTTGGCTTTCAGCCATCTTAATAGAGGCAATCTCCAGGGCGCCCTTATAGTACAGAGCGTCAATATAACATCTAATAACATCCTGAGCCACAGCGTCTTTTTCAGCAAGCAATTCCTGACGGCCCATCAAGAGAGAAACCCTCCTCGCGCGCAAATCATTCAGGTTACTGAACCCAGTGAACAGCGGAATCGAGGCCGACAAGCCGAAATTGCTACTGAAATTATTGACATTTCCGAAAGTGTTGGTCTCGGGATCCACGGCGCGTCCAAAACTGAACTGCGGATAAACCCCAGCCTCCACCTGAGGCAGAAACGCCCCCACGGCCTCCAACCTGTCAGCCCTTGCGTCAGACACCGAAACGCCAGCCATCAAAACCTCGTGGTTGTTCCTAACGGCGAAATCCACGCAACGATCCAGACTCCAAACCTCCTGAGCCTGAGCCGAAACCGACATCAGCATAAAACATACAAAAACCTGTCTCATCATTATTCTTTAAAACTGATTACGCCACAAAATTACACCCTCCGGACCACCCTGCCAAGCAATCGCACCCCACCAAAGCACGCTTGTATGATAATCATACAAAAGACTGTATGAAAATCATACACTCCAAATTCCCAGCGAACAATATTTATGATTATCTTTGCAGAAGGAAAACAAATTCCGCCTACGGCGAAGGTTTTTGAACATAAATTATCACGAATTAACATAAATTGATCAAAAATTTTCTCTATTAAAGTAGTAATTTATGAAAAATTCGTGTCAATTTATGTTTCTCCAAACGCCGTAGGCGTAAAAAAGATTTTTGAAAAATTTTCGGCAAAGATTTCTGCCTCAAAAAAAAAGATTTTTGCTGATTTTTGACCGATTTCGAGCGAAGCGACCAAAACAAAAACAATAATTATGGCAAATTACGGAAACATATTAGTAGTGGACGACAACCCCGCAATCCTCACAGCCTCACGAATATGCCTCGACGGCGTATTCGAGAAAGTAATCACATTGCAGAAACCCGACAACATCCTCGCCACCCTCCAACAAGAACACATCGACGTATTGCTCCTCGATATGAACTTCTCGCTCGGAGTCAACTCAGGACAAGAAGGCATAATGTGGTTGCAGATAATCCACAAGCGTCATCCCGACATCCCCATAGTGCTGATAACAGCCTACGCCGAAGTGAAACTCGCCGTAAGGGCCCTGAAATCGGGAGCCAGCGATTTCGTATCCAAACCTTGGGACAACGACGAACTGATCCGCGTACTAAAAGACGCAATCGACAAAAACGAGGAAATACTTCCATTGGAAAAAATAGAGACAGAACACGTAAGAAAAGCCGTTGACAAATGCCACGGAAATATGAGCAAAGCCTCTGAACTACTTGGCATTACAAGACAGACCCTATACGCAAAACTCAGAAAATAATGGAGACAGCAATCATAATAACCATAGCCCTCGCGATAGGCGCGATATGCTTTTACCGACATCAGGCAAGATTGAGGGAGAGCGCAAGAGTAATGCGAGAGGCCATCCGCAACAAAGACTTCACATTCAAGGTGTTGCCTAAGGGACTGTTTTTCGGAGAGCGCGCCATCCAGGAAACCCTCAACGACCTCAGCCAGCACATCGCGGGCCTTGTGGCTCAAAACGAGGTGGAATCTTGGCGCAGGCTCACCCGTGTGCTCACCCACGAGATAATGAACGCCACCACACCCATCCAGAGTATCAGTCAGGCCTACCTCGCCAGCCCAAAAATCAAAGGCTCAATCTACGAGGAAGGCATACAATCCATCCACGACACCAGCAAGAGCCTTGCCTCATTTGTTGACAGTTACCGAAAACTCACCCAATTGCAGGAGCCGAGCATTGCCGACATCAACCTCAGGGAATTCGTCAACACCATCACATCGCTCTATCCGTCAGTAAATTGGACGATAGACATCCCCGAAAACTCCGTATTCCGCGCCGACGAGAACCTCCTCCGTCAGGTATTCATCAACATCATAAAAAACGCCATAGAAGCCAACGCCAACAAAATCCAGATCAGCAACAACAGCAACGCCCTCACAATCAGCAACGACGGCGACCCCATCCCGCCCGACGTAAGGCGCGACATCTTCATCCCCTTCTTCACCACCAAAACCACCGGCAATGGCATAGGCCTCTCAATATCAAGACAAATGCTAATGTCCCAGGGCTACAACCTCTGCCTATCAGACAAGCCAATGAACGGTTGGCACGTAACGCTGAAGATAGAGAGGATATAGGGAAAAAAAGCACCGAAACCCGTGGAAATCGTCCTTTTTTTGATAGATTTCCACGGGTTTCAGGAGTATTTTAATTAGCCAGCCAAACAACGACCTAGAACAAAGAACATACATTCAGCATATTATTAAATCTCTACTGCATATTTGTTTTCCAAAAAACGATTAACCGACTCCATATCGCCTGAATTAAGTAAAAAAAGTCTTTCAGAACTATCCAAATCACATACACCAAAAGATTTAATATAATTTTTGGCATACGAATAATAACCAGTCGAATAGGGTTTACTTGTGTAGCGCATATAGTAATTAAACACGCTTGATTCAAGTATCTTCTTCAAAATCATCAACTCTTCCTGCGATTCATTATATATGGCATAACCACAATATATCATCATATCCTCGTGAGAGGTGTAGATGAAACGTGAAATATCTGTCATATAAGGAAACAATAATTTCTTTCCCTTATCTGTTATTGCCTGAGAGCGTCCAAACTCATACCATTTGTAATTAAAATGTCCTTTATCCCTATTCAAAAGTTTTTCTTTATGAAGACCTAAATAATTAAATGCATTAGGATATTTCTCTTTAAAAATATCTTCAGACAATACAACATTATTATTGTCATAAGGGAAGATTACCTTTTCTATCTTGGTTGTGATTTCAGACTCATTATGAAGAGTATTTGGCTTTATGATATCCTTGCAAACTCCTCGTTCAATTGGAATATTATCAATATAATAAAACAATTCATCCTCATAATCAGGCTTGAAGATAAATACATCATTTGCAAGAGTAGCAATTCCATTCTTAATAAGGTACTTTTCTGACAATGGAACTCCAACGGATTCAATTTTCTTTATATTATTAAACACGTCAGCCTTATTTAAATTCCATCCCTTATGCGAATCCAATGTCGAATACTTAATATTCGAAAATACAAAATCTTTATTGTCCTTAATATCCTTGGAAGAGCCTAATACGTATTCAAGCCCATCAGATACATCAAGACTAACAAAAGTAAGACAAGTATAAGCCAACCTATTGAAAATCAACTCATCACCAAAATTAACAATGCGAACAGAAAGTTTATTTTCAGAAAAAAACTTACGCAACAACCTCGCATTTAAACTTTTGAAAAATGAATTCATTGTAATAAATCCCAAAATACCCTTTTTAGAAAGAATTTTTACACCTATCTCAAAAAATGGTATATACAAATCGGGATTGCCACACTTAGCAACCGTCCAATTAGACAATACTGATTTAGAGCAAATATCCATATTTTTTGCCCTCACATAAGGTGGATTGCCAACTACAATATCAAATCCTTTATCGACTTTCAAAAGACTCTTGATATCAATATCCAAAGCATTTCCTACAACAATATTTAAAATATCACTATCAATAATCTCTCCCTCCGATAGAGCCAACAGAATCAACAGAATCTTTGCTCTTTCTACGCTTCTATCAGAAATATCAACTCCATATATATGTTTTAGAACAGAAGAATATGGTAGATTGGTACGACTTTTTATTTCCTTGCAAAGCGTACACAAAAATGCGCCACACCCACAAGAAAAATCAATGCAATTAAGATCTCCAATATTAACCTCATTACCAAAACGAAGGAAACACTCTTCAACAATCTTCATTCTAATATATTCGGGAGTATATACAGCACCATTAGATATAGAATTAGACTTGCCAACAGAATGTTCAAAGGCCTCAATTACATCTTCAATACTTCTCAAAGACAATGATTTTGAAACTCTATAATATACGTCATCAGAATGCATAATGTATTGATCCAAACAAGGATTGTTGTTTGAAAAATCATTATGCATAATATACGAAGTCACAATAATGCTAT
>JAZUEG010000319.1:0-2377 GCA_045640025.1 Bacteroidales bacterium | reverse complement strand
AAAAAAAACTTTTTGGACAGCCCCGTCTCTTAGAAATTATTATGACTCTTAACTCTCTTACTCTCTTAGAGATGTATAAAAATTCTACCACAATTACCAAATGTTGCGCTATACTTTTTTATTATTTTTGGTGCTGATATGCAACGTATTAGCTGCCCAGAAAAAAAACTGGGCCACTGCCTATACCGACAGCCTCCTTGCTCTCAGCGAACAGCCAGGATGCCAGGTGGTGGACTCGCTGTACATGGAGGTTGGCCACGTGCTTGCATATACCAGCCCCGTAAATTCCATCGAGTTTCTTGAAAAATCTATCGACATATCTACCCGAAACCATAATTACAAGGTGGCCTGCATGGCCCACAGTTTCTTGGGCATAGCTTACGGGCATGTGGGAATCTTCGACAAGTCCATACAGGAATTTCAGGCTCAGCTGAGTATCGCCAAGGAACACGGAGTGAAGGACGAGATCTGTTGGGCGTACAGCAATATCGGACACATGCTGCTGGTTCTCAGGAACTACGAGATAGCCAACATTTACCTTCAGCAGGCCAAGGATTATGTAGAGAATGGCCACGACGATATAGCGCATTATATTTATTTTACGATGGGCCGCCTGATGCGGGAGACGGGGCAGACCGACTCGGCCATATTTTACCTAAACAAAACCCTGGAGCTGAGGAGCAAGCCACCTGTAGAGAAACCCAGACTCTCTGACGCATATAGATCCATCGGCGATGTGTATTTCGACGATATGGATTTCCCTAACGCCAAATATTACTATGGCGTAAGTGTCTCGCTGGTGGATTCCACAATTTCCGATATGTCGGCCCCTATAGATGTGAATCTCGCGCTCATCTATTTGCAGGAGGGACTCATGGATTCAGCATATTTTTGTGCGCATAAGGCCCTGAATACCGCCACACGTTTCGGCGACAGAATGGTGTTGGGCAAGGCCTACGGAGTATTGGGATCGCTGTATTACATGCAGGGCAAATCGAGGGAGGCCGAGCGTTATTACTCGCTTCAGATTATGTATCAGGACAGCCTGAAATCCCAAAAGGTATCCAAGAAAATTTACAACCTCCAGTATCAGAAGGAGATATACGACATGCAGGAGGAAATCCTGATATCGAAATCCAACACGCGCAAGGTGATTATATTGTGTATGATGCTTGTGCTGGTGGTGATAGGCGGCGTGGTGTTCGCATTCAGGTTCAGGAAGAAAGACAAGATGATAAAATCCATGAACCAGTGGATAAAGGAGCAGAACCGTCAGACCAACGAGAGCATACATTACGCCAAGAAAATACAGCAGGCCATAATACCGAGTTTCGATACTGTAATGCCATCTTTTAGCGACAAGTTCTTGCTCTTTAAGCCCAAGATGAAGGTTAGCGGCAATTTCTACTGGAGCTATTCGAGCGGAGACCTCGAGATGCTGGCCATCGGCGACAGCGGTGAGGCAGGTGTGCCTGGCGCTTTTATGTCGATGCTGGGATCATCGATACTCCACGAGATAGCAGAGAACGACACCGACCCTGCGAGGATGCTCTATTTGCTGAAGGAGAGGGTCTTGCAGATAATCCGCAAGGTGAAGCCATCGTCGGAGGCTGGCAAGGGAATCGACATTAGCATGGCTGTATTCGACCGTGCCGAGAGATCCATAAATTTCTCTGGAATAAAATTCCCGTTGCTGATAATCCACGACGGCGAGCTTTTCCCACTTCTCGATAATCAGGAGACCAACAGCTTCTACACCATGGATTTCACCACGATATCAGTATCGCTGGCTGATGGCGACTGCATATACATGATGAGCCACGGATACAGCTCTCAGCAGAATCTCAGTGGCGAGGAATATTCCCGCGAGAGGCTTTTCAAGTATCTTCTCGAGATCCACGATTGGCCCATGGAGGAGCAGAACGCATTGCTTATGAAGGAGTTCAACCAATGGCGCGGCACATATCAGCAGCAGAGAGACCTCCTGATTACTGGTTTCCGCTACAGAGAAAACAATACCGAACCATCAACCCAAGAATCCCAAGCCAAATGAGAAAAATAGCCATAATATTCATAGTTTTCCTGACGGCGGTTCCGTATCTTGCTATTGCGCAAAAGACCAACCGTCGGGTAGATAGTCTGGCCCAACTCGCAACTACAGCGCCCGACACATTGCTGCCGCATCTGTATTACGAGATGTCGATGGATTCCAGGTTCAACAACTCGCTTCTCGGCATCCAGTATGCCCTCAAGTCGCTCGATGCGGCCGCCGCCCAGGGCAATATATATCATCAGGTGAAGGCATTGCAGGCTTTGGCATTCAACGAGCGAATCGCCAAGATGCCCGAGTCGTCCATCAGGCACTGCAAGGAGGCGC
>JAZUEG010000318.1:0-2674 GCA_045640025.1 Bacteroidales bacterium | reverse complement strand
AACGACATGGCTACGATCCGACTTTGGAGTGCCCATCCACGACGATATTTCTTTCAGGATGTTGAGGTCCTCGTTGCCCTTGAATTTTACGCCGAACTCCTTCGAATAGTCGGCGTATGAGCGCTCTACTGTAGTTGCATTGTCGGTCTTGTCGGCGCCGTTCACAATTTCGCTCTTCGGCTTGTCGTTCTGCTGAGTGCGCTTGTCGAGGGATTTTACGCGTCCGGCACAGAAGAAATGCTGTTTGTAATAAGTGGAGTTGAGATTGTCGGTCTTTACTCCCACATTCTTGCTGGTGGCCGAGTGGATAAACTGGTCGTTGGCAAGATAGATGGCCACGTGATAGATAGAGCCGTTCTCGTTGGCGAAAAAGAGGAGGTCTCCGCACTCCAACTCGTTGCGGTCCACCTTGTTGACATCCAGCACCATCGACGATGATGTGCGGTTTAGCTTGATGTTGTAGGCATTCTTGTAGGCTCCCGATACAAAACCCGAGCAGTCGGTACCCTTGCCCTTGTTTGATGCGCCGTATTTGTAGGGAGTTCCCAGCCAGGAAGTCACTTCCTTGAGCAGTGTGAGGTCTTCGGTGCCCTTGAAGGTTGTTCCGAGTTTCTTGCCGTATTTCTCGTAGTCGTTCATTACGGCGTTTACTGTGGCGGGCTGATAGATCCTTGCCGCACAGTTGGCGAGTTCGGCTATCTGGCTGCCAGAGTTTTCCGCATTGGCCATCGAAGCCGGGGCCATGAGTGCGGTTGCCAAAATCATTGCGTATTTTTTCATATCAGATAAATAATTAGGGGTTAGCGTTTGGTCTGCATAAATTTGTCGAGGAAGGTTGGCTCCTGGTTTTCGCTGGCCTGCTGGCTGAATCTTCGGAATTCATCATCGGCGGCGTTGTCGTCGTCGTCCAGTGGCTCGCCGGAGTATATTATGGCGTGTATGGCAGCTAATAGCGCAATAACTCTGAAACCCCAGTACTCACGAAAATCATGTATGAGCTCTGCCCTCGAAGCCTTGGCCGATTCCTCGGAACCCGAACGGCAGTTCTCTACAAAATTCTTCAGGTTGTGGTAGATATCTGCCACACACTCAGAAATCTCGGCCTGCTCGTATCCGCTGTCGTTGCTGGCCGAATTGTAGATATTGATATAAGCGTCGTGCGAGCCGATTCTTGCGCTGGCCACACCTTTTATATATTCGTATTCATATTCCGAGAGAAAAGCCTCCACGTTGCCCTCCTCATAGAGCTGAGTACATTCGTCGTCGGGCTCCATGAGCGATGTCTTCAAGTAAATAAGCGACAGCATTTTGTGGAGCTTGTTGAGATAATCCTCCTTGGGGAATTTCTGCGATTTCTCTACGAAGGCGCAAAACTCTGTGGCCACAGTGAGCAACTCCATTGTGCTCTTGTCCAAAAATATTTCCATTTTCCTATTTTTATGTTACAGTTTTTTATGATTCCACTATTCCTCCACTCTGTAGAGCGATTTTGCGCGTTCGGCAGCCTCGTATGATCCGAATGGACCGATTGCCAGAGTTTTGAAACCGAGACTCTCGCGCAATACGTCGGCAAAATCTGAGGCGCTTCCCGATGCCACGGCTGCCGCCATGTGCTCGAAAACGTATGCGTGGCTGCGCTCCATGATTCCTATCTTTACGAGAAACCAGTGAGACTCGCCATTAGCTGGCAACTCCGTTTTGGCTGCGTTTAGGGTCTTGTAGAGCTTCATGGCCGCTGTGGCCTGCTCAAAATTCTCAAATGGTCCTACGGCTATCTTGGTGCCGTGTACAGTGCCTTCCCAGAGCGATTTCTGATATTTCTTGGCGCTTCCGTGATAGATAGTGGGACTGATAACGCGCTCCTGATATGCCTCCAGGCCCGAGAGCTTGTTGGTGGTTTTGGAGATTTTTACATTGAACCAGAAGAGAACCTCATTTTCGTCGGTTCGGCTTCCGCGCTGTGCATCGGCCTCGGGCATTGCCATTATCAGAATGCCGAGCATCAAAGCTATTGTTGCAATAATGTTTCTTATTTTCATGATGTTGAGTGTTTTATATTGTTTGGCTAAAAATGTTTTTCATCTTACGAACTCGTAAGCCGGCATCCGGTATATCACAAGCTCTTTTTCATATAGATAGCGCTTGTAATCCCGAATCTCCAATTTAATAACGTTTTTTCCGGGTTCTAATTGTACGGTGTATTCAAGTGGGAAATCGCATCCGCTGTTCTGGTCCTGCTCCTTTGGTTTGGCAAACTCTGTATCAACGAGTTGAAGCTTGTTGTTTACCATCACTTTGAGTTCCCTCGGTACTCCGAAACTCTTGAGGCAGAGTCTGAATGTAAGGTAGTCGATAAGCGTGGTGGCAACTGTGTCGGTCGGGAAATCGAACCTGAGCTCTGTGCTTTCGATGTTTTTCATTTTCAGAAGCGCCATGTCCCAGCCCTTGCCGAGCGAGAATGTGGTGCCGGCCAGCAGAAGTCCATGGTCGAAAGTCTCCACTACCGATTTGGCGTAGTCCTGGCTCCTGCGCTTGAATGAGTTGTGCCAGAGGAGATCGCCACGGGTATCGTATTTCAGAGTAAGGAAGCTTGACCGCTCCTTGCTGTTCGACATATTGAAACCGCTGACTACAAATGCGTTGTCGAACGATTCCACGATGTCGGTGGCCTCCT
>JAZUEG010000317.1:0-7381 GCA_045640025.1 Bacteroidales bacterium | reverse complement strand
GGGTTCCACCTCTTCCCATCCCGAACAGAGAAGTTAAGCCCGCTTGCGCCGATGGTACTGCGATGAAATGTGGGAGAGTAGGTAATCGCCTCTTTTTAATCAAAAGCCTTCTGAAGGAAACTTCGGAAGGCTTTTTTCGTTTATATATTGCATTGTCCCGTCGGCTGACCCGTGGGTCAGCCCCATATCTTCATCCCAGCCCCATCCTCTCCATCCTCTTCTATACCTCTATCTCCACATCCCTCCTTGCTCTCATCCTTCCACAACATACACCAAAAAAAAATGGCTGGCCACATCATTCAGCGGCCAGCCATTTTAATAATAATTAACGTCAGTTCGGCAAAATTATATTGTCGCCTTCGGCGTTTGGTGGTGAACAAAAATTATCAAAAATTTATCAAGAATTAATCAAAAATTCTCTTCAGAAAAGTAATTTTTGAAAAATTTTGAATAATTTTGGGTAATTTTTGTTGATAAATCTTCGCCACAGGCGCAAGACGACAATTCATCGAACTCACGTTAATTATTTCAATATCACCAGATTATTGCTGGTTCTTCTTTCTTCTCATCCTGATAATAATAATCAGCAGTACCAAGATTGTTATTATCGGCAATCCTATGCAAAGCACTCCGTAAAGTAAGTCATCTTCATCATCGTCAGAAGATTCGTCTTCATTGCTGTTGTTGTCGCTCTTGGCAGATGTCTTGGAATTGTCGGTCTCGGTTACTCCGGCGTGATTCTTCACCTTTACGTTCTTTACCACTACCTGAGGCTCCTGAACTTCGCCGGTCTCATCTATCTGGTTTGATGTTTTCTTCTCCACGGCGCGTGTGGCGTTGTCGAGAATCCTGTTCCATGATGGATCGTCCTTGCTTATGGCGCTTACCTGCGATTTGATGTTGCTGAGAAACGATGTCAGCAAAAATCCGCCCGATGCGTCGCAGAGAGCATATTGTCCGGCCTTGGCGGCGGTGGCTCTTACTGTACCGCTCTGTTCCATGAACAGCTGATGAAGTTTCTTGATGTCGGTGTTGTTTTGTGATGCGCGTGTGCCGAATGCCATGCTCGATACCTCGGCTCTGTTCATTCCGGCCTTAGAGTTGCAGCAGTCGGTTATGAAGATGGTGAGACGGGCATTTTTCTTTGTGATGGTGTTGAATACGTCTGTTGTGCTTATCTCGGTGTCACCGGTTATGTCGTCGTCGCCGTCTATAGAAACAAACATTCTTGGGTATGCGTCCTTGTCGTCGTCGAAACGGAACCCGTGGCCCGAGTATATGAATACCACAATGTCCTGTGGATTGGGGTTAAGTGCGTTTACAGCCTTTTCAACGTTTTTGCGTGTATAGTTGTTGCCCGATACTATCTGCTCGTTGAATCTGATTTTCAGCTTGTCGGCTATTCCGCTGAACTCTTTTTTTACCAGTTTCAGGTCGGTCTCCACCGATTTGCCGATGTTCTCGTCCTTGGTGGCGGCTACAACGAGGAAGTGCATCGTAACGTCGGAGTCGCTGAAATCCATGTTCTGATTGTCGGTAACGCTTACATTCTCGTCGCCTATTTTCTCGCGGGCATCCATTATCAGCTGATACATTTCCTCGTCGTCGTCGTAAAACTGGAGGAAATACTTCGAGTCTTTGTCGGCAATGTTTACCTCGCGGAAATACTCGCACTCGCCTATGTTTTCTTCGTCATAATCGTCATCTTCCCAGTTTTGGAAAATCACTGTGCCGTTGTCGCTTATCTCGCCGTTTTCATCGTAAGTAAGGAAAAAAGTCGGGTAGATTACTCCGTCTTCCTCAGCCACCTTGGGCAGAAAACAAATGTTCTTTTCGCCGTCGTCGGTCTCGCACTGGCTGAAGTATTCGCGCTCCCACATGCTGTTGCCGTTGCGCTTGGCTGATACGCACCTCAGCATGCAGTTTTCCTCATCGGTAAAGAAGAAGAGGCCTATGAAGGTCTCGCCCTCGTCTTTGTCGTAGTATTTAAGCTCGTAGAGGTTTTGAGCTTTGGCTGCTATGCTCAGTATCATGGCAACCATAATCAACATTAATTTTTTCATTTTGCTTTATGTTTTGGTGATTATTCTGTCTTGTATTTGTTGCCCCAGTGCTGTTTCATCACGTCCTTGAACTTGTTTTCCGATACGTTGTTGCCGGGTATGTAGAACGAGTGTCCGCTCATCTCGTCGGGCATGAATTCCTGCTGCACAAAGTGGCCGGGATAGTCGTGCGAGTATTTGTATTCGGCGCCGTATCCGAGCTCTTTCATCAGCTTGGTGGGGGCGTTGCGTATGTTTATGGGCACTGGCAGGTCGCCGGTCTGGTTTACTGTGGCCATGGCCTCGTTTATGGCGTTGTATGCCGAGTTGCTCTTGGGCGAGTTGGCCAGATAGATAACGGTCTCGCTAAGTATTATCCTCGATTCGGGATATCCTATCGTGTTTACGGCCTGGAAACAGGCGTTGGCCAGCAGCATCGCGTTGGGATTGGCCAGGCCTATGTCCTCGCTTGCCGATATCAGCAGGCGGCGCGCTATAAACTTGAGGTCCTCGCCGCCGGCCAGCATTCTCGCCAGCCAGTATACGGCCGCGTTGGGGTCGCTGCCGCGGATGGATTTTATGAAGGCCGATATTATATCGTAGTGCATGTCGCCCTTCTTGTCGTACATGGCGGTGGTTTTCTGAAGGCGCTTGGCCACGTTCTCGTCGTTTATTACTATGTCGTTGCTGTTTTCGGCATTTATTATTATGTCGAGAATGTTCAGGAGCTTGCGCGCGTCGCCGCCGCTCTGGCGGAACAGTGCGCCGGTTTCCTCCACCTTTATGTTCATCTCCTTGAGCACCGAGTCCTGTGTGAGGGCGCGGGTCAGCAGGTCGTCGAGGTCCTGCTTGCCCAGTGGCTGAAGCACGTATACCTCGCATCTCGACAGCAGCGGTGCTATCACCTCAAATGATGGATTCTCGGTGGTGGCGCCTATCAGGATTACTATGCCTTGCTCCACGGCGGCCAGCAGCGAGTCTTGCTGGCTCTTGTTGAACCTGTGGATCTCGTCGATGAATAATATAGGTGTCTGCTGGCTGAAAAAAGATGCGTGCTGTGCCTTGTCGAGCACCTCGCGCACGTCTTTTACTCCGCTCGATACGGCGCTCAGTGTATACATGGCCCTGTTGCCAGATTTGGATATTATCTTGGCGAGCGTGGTTTTGCCCACTCCCGGAGGTCCCCAGAGTATTATGCTCTGTATGCGTCCCGATTCTATCATGTTGCGGAGTACGGCGCCTTCGCCCACAAGGTGTTTCTGTCCTATGTACTCGTCCAGGTTTTTTGGCCTCATTCGCTCGGCCAGCGGCATATTTGGCATGATGGTTTTCTATTGTGGTTTCCGCTACAAATATAGCAAAAATCTGTTAAATTATAAAAAAATTGTGGATGGATGAAATATGTTTTGTAAATTTGCATGGAAGAGTTTTTCTCTAAACTCTAATCTCTAAACTCTAATCTCTAAACTTTAATCTTTAAACTTTAATCTTTAAACTTTAATCTTTAAACTTTAATCTTTAAACTTTCAACTAAAAATGAAATACACTACAGCGATTTTTGATATGGACGGCGTGCTGATAGATAGCGAGCCGTTCTGGAGGATAGCCGAGAAGGCTGTTTTCCGCGAGGAGGGCGTCGAGATCACCGATGCCATGTGTCTCGATGTGCAGGGCATGAAGGCCGAGCACGTGGTGGCCAAGTGGGTTGGTATGTTTCCGGGGCTCAAATATTCGGTGGAGCACTACACCGGGCGCATTATAGATGGTGTGTATCAGCTGATACAGGAGCGAGGATGCGTGATGGATGGCATTATCGACGCACTCGAATTTTTCAGGGAGAGCGGATGCCGGATTCTGGTGGCATCGGCCAGCAATTACAGGCTGATAAATGCCGTGGTGGATAAATTGGGAATCCGCCATTATTTTGATGTTCTCCATTCGTCGCAGGACGAGAAACTCGGCAAGCCGCATCCCGATGTCTTTGTCCATGCGGCCGAGAGGGTAGGGGCCAGCCCCAGCGAGTGCATCGTGATAGAGGACAGCGGCAATGGAGTGCGCGCCGGCAAGTCTGCCAATATGGCGGTAATTGCCATCCCGGCCGAGGCCAATTTCAATAATCCAGTCTTCGACCTTGCCGATTGGAAACTCCATTCTGCCAGTGAGATCCGCCAGCTGATGGCATGAAATTTACTCGCCATTAGCTGCGCAAAAAAAATTACTCGCCATTAGCTGACTGCTCCTGTTTCTGGCGGTCCACTTTCTTGACTACCAGGATGCTGAGCTCGTATACCAGCTGGAGCGGTAGTGCCGTGATGAGCATGGTGAATATGTCGGTGGTTGGGGTGATTACGGCGGCCAGTATCAATACCACTACTATGGAGTGGCGGCGGTGGCTGCTGATGAAGCTGTAGGTGAGTATGCCTATCTTGGCCAGCAGAAACGCTATTACGGGCATCTCGAACACCAGGCCGAGGCCGAGGCAGAGCGCGGTGAGCATTCCTGTGTAGCTGTCGAGGTCTATCATGTTTTCTATCTGTCCGCTCACCTGGTAGCTGGCCAGGAAGTTGACCGACAGGGGGAAGATGAGAAAATACGAGATGAATACTCCCAGATAGAAGAGCAGTCCGCCGAAGATCATGGCCTTGGCGGCAAATGCGCGCTCGTGGCTGTAGAGCGCCGGGCTCACAAAGCGCCATATCTCGGTGGATATGTATGGTATGCTGATGGCAAGGCCCACCCAGAACGCCATATCCATGTGTATGAATACCTGCGCCTGAAGCTGTGTGTTTATGATCCTGATGGGGGTGATCTCGAGCGTATCGTCGCCCAGGCCCAGCCATTCGGATATCTGCCTCAGCAGCCTGAATGTGGCGAAGTCGTCTCTTGTGGGCGCGAATATGATGCCCTCGAAGAGTATCTCCTTGCAGCAGAAGGCCAGTACAGAGAAAACCAGCACCACGACTACACATCGCAGGATGCTGGTTCTCAATATACTAAGGTGGTCCCAAAAGGTTTCTGTATTGTTGCTGTCCATCAGGAATTATTTCGGTTCGTTGCCCTGGTCGTCGTTTTTGGGTTTGTCGTCGTCGATGCCGTTCATTCCGTCCTTGAAACTCTTTACGCCCTTGCCGATGCCTTTCATCAGCTCGGGTATCTTCTTGGCGCCAAACAGCAGCACTATTACCAATGCAATTATGAGTATTTCCTTGAATCCTAACATTTTGGTTTTATTTTGGGTGAAAATTTTCTTTTTTGTAATTATCTGGCGCACTGTGCGTTCAGAATTCTCCAGCTCTGGTCGGCGGGGTTTTCTATCAGTTTTTCCAGATAGTGGTACTTGATGCCGAACTTGTTTCTTATGGCATCGATCTGGGTCTGGATTTTCTGTTTCTGCTCCTCCGATGGCATTTCGCCCTTCTCGGCTGTTATTATGAGGTTTTTGGCAGTGTTGTCGTATTCCACAAACTCGAATATCTTGGTCTTGTAGCCGTACTTGTTGAGTATCAGCGCGCGTATGGAGTCTGTTATCAGCTCGGCCTGTCTCTCCATTATGATGCCGTATTTGAGTGCCGGCTCCAGCACGTTGCTCTCGGTGATGCGCATCTGCTGGCGTATCTGCTTGTGGCAGCATGGGGCCACTACTATCACCTTGGCTCCCGAGTTGATGCCGAGGTATATGGCGTCGTCGGTGGCGGTGTCGCAGGCGTGCAGGGCTATCAGCATGTCGAGGCTGTCGGCCTTGTATTCATTTATGTTGTTCTGCACGAACTCCAGACGGCCGAACTGTGCCTTCTGTGCTATGTTGTTGCAGAATTTCACGAGGTTTTCCTGGGTCTCCACGCCCTGCATGTCTACCTCCATCTCCTTTACGTTGGTCAGGTAGTCGTATGTGGCGAATGTCAGGTATCCCTTGCCCGATCCCATGTCGGCTATCTTTACAGGCTTGCAGTCCTTTATTGTGTCTGTCAGCGAGTCGATTATCTCTACGAATTTTTCCACCTGCTTGTACTTTGCGCTCATGCTTGGTATTATCTCGCCCTTCTGGTCGGTGATGCCGAGCGACTTCAGGTACACGTTGTTTTTGGTGGATAGCAGGCGCTTTTTCTGCTCGTCGTGGCTGCCGTCGGCCGCCTCGCTGAATGTAGGTTTCTGCTTGTATATCTTAGGTTCGTGCTTGTTGTTGTATTTCAGCTCCCAGTCTTCCTTGGTGGTATACAGGATGTTGTCGAGGAAGTTGTTGCCGATAATATTCTGCAGCTGGTTGATACCTTCCTCTACGCTGAAGTTTTTGGTTACATCGTTACGGTCGTACTTGTATACGAACTGGAGGTTGGGCTCGTCCTTTATTTCTACATATTTCACTACAATCTTGTTCAGATCCTGGTTCTCAAGCACTCGCTTGGATAGGATGAGTTTTACAAATGTGTGCTTGTAAACTGCTGAGTTTACCTTTTCGGTAAATTCCATTAAGACTTTGTCCATAATTGTTGTCTTTTTGTGTATGGTTTTTGTTTGGTTTGTTTTATATTGCTTGCTTTATATTATATGCTTTGCAAAAATCACGCCGAGAGTTATATGTCTGACACATTGTCAGCCTGTCTGAGCCTCGGTGTCCACTTGGGCGCGGAACATCGCCTTTCCGCCCACCCTCATCTCTATATTGTATGTAGCTGATACGGTTTCAGCTGATGGCGTTTCGTCTGTGGCTATCTCTATCTCCTGGCCGTGGAGTATCTCGGCTATAAAGTTGGCGTTGATGCCCGCTATCCGCCGCCCGGGCTCGGGGCCACGGCAGATGGTATCGAGCGCCATCGACAGATACCTTATACTATATAGATGCGAGTTGATGTCGATATCTGAATACTCCACCGTTTTTTTTGTTACGGTGGCCCTGGCGGCATCGGGCGATGTGCGCAGGTGGGCGTATTTCTGGAGCGGGGTGCGGTTGCCCACGAGGCCCTCTATGGCCGGGAAAACATCGGTGAGGAATACCGGGCGGCGGGTCTGCGTGTTTATGATGAGCCACTCTGTGGAGATATCGGCCACCGGCTCTCCGCCGCACTGCACATAGAAGTCGCGCTGGCTGCTCAGCCTGGTGTAGGCGCTTATCTGGGTGCTCAGGTCTATGCCGCTGTTGATCTCGGGAAGCCTGTGTATGCGGAACCTAAGGCCCGACATTACCCATGTCATGCCCTGGCTGGCGAGCTGCTGCATGCTGATACCCAGGGCCGTGGCGTGCAGGCCTGCGGTATCCAGCACATAATTGCCGAGCGCCGGTATCGATAGGTGGCCGGTGCTGTCGGAGTGGTGGTACATTACGCGGTATTGCGTGTGGAATG
>JAZUEG010000316.1:0-1551 GCA_045640025.1 Bacteroidales bacterium | reverse complement strand
TGTAGAGGACGCTCAGAAGGCCATTGCAGCCGCTCCCGGATGTACATTGGTGGATGATCCTGCCAATCTCGTATACCCAATGCCAATGGATACAGCCGGCAAGGACGATGTTTTCGTGGGCCGTGTGCGCAAGGACATCTCTGATGAGAACGGCCTTACTCTCTGGCTCTCTGGCGACCAGATCCGCAAGGGCGCTGCCCTCAATGCTGTGCAGATAGCCGAGTATCTCGTAAAAGTAGGCAACGTGAAGTAATCCTTGCACGGATTTTGATATATGAGAGATATTCTCTGCCTGCCAAGGGAGGAGAATATCTCTTTTTGTTTCACTTTTCTTATCTTTTATGGGACTATTAATCACATATCTGCTGGGATCGCTGCTCATATCGTTTATGTGCTCCATGATGGAGAGCGTATTGCTGAGCGCAACCCCTACTTTTGTGAAAATCAATGAGAACTCTCCCAAAAAGGGAGTTCGTCTGCTTGCCCGGATGAAGGCCAATGTGGACAGGCCATTAGCTGCCATACTGTCGCTGAATACCATAGCAAATACCGCCGGCGCCGCGATGGTGGGTGCCCAGGCCAGCAAGGTGCTGGGATCGGAGATGCTGGGCGTGGTTTCGGCCATTCTTACGGTGCTTATCCTGATATTCTCGGAGATACTGCCCAAGACCATAGGCTCCAATTACTGGCAGAAGCTGGCCGGAGTGATAGGTCACGTGATAAACGCCACATATTATATTACGTATCCGCTGGTGGTGATGGCACAGTGCCTCACACGCCTGCTGAAGAGCGGCGACAATGCACCTACCACATCGCGCGAGGAGATTTCGGCGCTGGCCAACATAGGCACCGAGGAGGGCATATTCCGCGAGAAGGAAAACGCCATTATCCAAAATCTGATGAAGCTCAAGAACCTGAGAGTCACCGATATAATGACTCCGAGGGTGGTGGTTTCGGTGGCCGACGAGAATATGACTCTGGGCGGTTTTCTGGACCACAAGACATATCTCCGTTTTTCGCGCATACCCATCTACAGCGGCAACGACGAGAACATCACAGGATACGTGTTCCGACAGAAGGTGATGGAATCGCTCGCCGAGGACCACGACAGCCTCACTCTCAAGGACTTGCGCCGCGATATCGTGATAGTGCCAAACACCAAGCCCGTATTCTCGCTCTGGGAAGATCTCCTGAAAAAGAAGGAGCAGATAGCCCTTGTGGTGGATGAGTACGGCGGCATGGACGGCATCGTTACCATGGAGGATATCATAGAGACTCTGCTCGGGTTCGAGATTCTCGATGAGAAGGATACAGTGCCTGATATGCAGCAGTTTGCGCGCGAGCGATGGAAACAGCGCCAGACCAAGTACACCTATCTGGAGAAGTAGTTTTTTTTTATTGTAGCTGATGGCGAGATATAAAAAAGGTCCGCTACGGGATTTTTTCCGCGGCGGACCTTTTTCTGTTTTGCAATCGGGTGGTGCAGAGCCACTTATAGATGATTAGTTGTTCTCTACGAGCTCCATGCCGCACTGGCTGCACTCGCCGGCT
>JAZUEG010000315.1:0-3342 GCA_045640025.1 Bacteroidales bacterium | reverse complement strand
TCTTCCTAAGACCGCTTGGCCTCCGACTTTGGCATATCTCACGGTAGTCCCAGAAGGTGTCAGGGTATTCTTTTTCAGCTGATAGCCTGTATACTTTGGAGAACTCTCTGTGGACATCAGCGCGCGAGTCGGGATGTTTGTCGCAAATCAAGTCGAGAAAATACCGCGCGTAGTCCATCTCGCCGGTGTGGCTGAAGTATCTGGCCAGCCTGTACCAGAGCGAAAGATTCAGATAGTCGGGAAATTCGAGAGAGCATTGCAGCGCAAAATACAGGCAGGCCCTGTGCTTGATGTCTTTCTCCTCGTAGATATCGGCCACGGCGGTCCAGCTCCACGTTTTGGCGTGTTTCAGCTTGATATATGGCCTCAGAACTCTCAGTATCAGCTGCCTGTCGCAATGGAGATATGTGAGGAAACTCGCAATATGGAAATTGGCGTATGGCGTAAAATCCCCGTCGGGCATGTGGCTGATGAAATCGGCAAAGAATTTAAGGTTGTGGCAGCTGAAACCGTACTTTACGAGAAACCTCGAATACGCCTCGTAGGCATGACACGCCAGGGCATATCCATCTGCGCCGGCATGGAAATCGCTATCCGAGAGGTTGTCGAAATCCCACCAATCGCAGAAACTGCCGATGGAGCCCCACAGTCGCGAATTCAAGAGAAAGGCGTTGAGGATTTGCTTGTATAGCTGACTGTCGCGGTCGATGTCGAGATAGATTACAAAGTGGAAAAATTTGTCGATATTAGCTGACCAGATATTCCCCTTGTGGCGGCGCAGGATGTTGATAATCAGGTTTAATATATTGCTGTTGAATTGCAGGTCGTGATAGCCGAGCTGCTCTATGCAGTCCATGCAGTCGGATAGTCCGGCGTTGTCGAAATTTTGGAGATAATATGCCAGCAGTTCCCTGTATGCCCATGCCAGGGCATTGTAGGAGGCTGTGTCCGGCGTGGCGGAGAGCCTGCTCAATGCGTCGAGAATTTTTTTGTCGCAATACTCCAATTCCATGTTGTTTATTTTTGTTGTAAAATTTCTGATTGATACTCGGCAAAGGTAATTATTTTTCTTGCAATTCAAAAAAAATGACGATGCAAAAAAAATCCTGAAAATGTTCACGAAAAATGAAAGTTATTGATATATTAGCAAAAAAAATACAAGCATGAGAATACACCTTATTATTATATTATTGTCATTGCAGCTAATGGCGGGATTGATGGCCAGCGCCCAGCCGGCGCGCATCAATATCAGCCTGCCGTCGGGAGTATGCAGTCATGTGAGCTATCAGCTGCTCGATAAATACAGCTATGTGGATTCGCTGGCGCTGGATGCCGCTGGCAATGCCTCGCTCTATGTGGAATGTGCCGAAGATATCCAGTATATGCGCCTGATAGTTGGAAAGGAGAAACTGCCCATGATTCTGCACCGCGGCGATACTGTGTCGGTGAGGATAAATTTTGGCGATATTTACAAATCGGAGATTGTGGGCAGCGCCGAGACGGCATACCTGCTGAGAGCCATCAGCTGCAAAAACAATATGGAGCTGAAATCCATGATCCGCCGGAATGGGGGCATGGAGGCTAATTTGCTATTAGCTGAAAAACTGGACCCTGCGCACGACCTGAAGATTCTTAAGGCTGTGGCCGGTGCTTTTGAAGACTGTCAGCTGCCCGCCGCCGAGCATCTGAGATACCGGATACAGCTGGCCGAAACCATCCGCAGGGGACAGCCTGTGCCGCAGTTCTCGATAACGGGCCGCGACGGCAATACTCTGAGCACCGGCAGCTATGCCGGCGAGGAATTTACGATATATTTCTGGGCGCAGTGGTGCCGGCCCAGCGCCCTGGCCGTCAGGAGGTATCAGATGATAAAGCCCGACAGAAAGCTGATGTCGATAGAGATAGATGAGAATTTCGGCTATTTCGACAACGACGCGGTCAGGATTTTCGGAGTCACAGAGCTTCCGCTGGCCATAGAGGTGGACCGCCGCGGACGGATCAGCAGAATACTGAAATCTGGCTCGCGGTATCAAACCGAAGATTAGAATCCATCCTCACGGTCTCGCCGTCCAGGTTTACGTACCGGCTCTCGTTGCCGGATATCTCCACGTGGCTGGTGCGCATTATCTCGAAACAGCAGCTCTTGTGGGCACGGCCCAGGGCCACGCTCAGCAGCACAAACGGCACGCGCCACCATTCGGGCTTTTTCATTATCACCAGATCCAGCAGGCCGTCGTCCATCTTGGCCTCGGGGGCTATGCGGAATCCGTAGCCAAACTGCGACGAGTTGCACGCCGTTACGAGCAGGGCCTTGCGCCTGATGGTGCTGTCGTCGGTCTTGATGGTGTATTCCAGGGGCTTGTATTTCAGGTACGAGCTCAGCACGGCCTTGAAGTATGTCTTGAATCCGCGGCCGGGATAGAAGTCGTAGAGCCTGGCCACGAGCGAATCGTATCCGCATCCGGCCAGCGAGATAAAGAATCTGTCGTTTACATAGAACGAGTCAATGGCCTTGAATTCGGCCTTGTTGAGGTGCTCCACGGCATGAGCGGGCTTCATTGGAATATTGAGGGCGCGGGCCAGTCCGTTGCCCGATCCGCATGGAATAATAGCCAGGGCCGTGGGAGTGTTTACCAAGGCCTTGGCTATCTCGTTGATGGAGCCGTCGCCGCCCACAGCAGTCACTACGTCGTAAATCCCTGCCGCATCCTGTGCCAGCTTGGTGGCGTGGCCTGCGTATTCGGTGTACAGGATGGTGGCAGAGAATCTCTGCTTGTCGAGGCTGTCTTCCACGAGTTTCTCCACCTGTTTCTGCTTGCCTATTCCCGAAATGGGGTTTACTATGAATAGTATTTTTATCTGCTTGGGTGCCATGGCTTCATTTTTTTAGTTCTACATATATTATCTGCGTCCGCTGCTGTGACGGTCGCCAGAAGACGAACCGCCTCTCTGCGAGCTTGATGAGCTGCTGCCCGATCTTGATCCCGAGCTTGCCTGTCCGCTCTTGCTGCTGGAGCTTGATCCGCTGGTACGGCTGCCGGTGGATCCGGAGTTGCTGGTGCGGCTGCCTCGCGATGTCTCCTGGTGAGAGCTGCTGGAGCTTGGGCGTGAGTTCTGGCTGTTGCTGTTGTAGCTGCCGTTGCTGTTGTGGTTTATGCGCTCGCCGCCGGTGCGTCCGCCGTTTCCGCTCTTGTTGCTGTTGTTATTGTTGTTGTAGTTGTTGTTGCGGTTGCTGTTGTTGTTGTAGCTGTGGTTGCCGTTGCGGTTGCCGTTGTGGTAGGTGTCGTGGTTGGTGTTGGAGCTGCGGCTGCCGTGGCTGCTGTTGTGGTTAAGTCGGAGGCC
>JAZUEG010000314.1:0-2214 GCA_045640025.1 Bacteroidales bacterium | reverse complement strand
CAAGACCGATTGCCTGCTTGGCTGGTGAGAATGGCTCCATATTGCGCTTTCCGAGGAAACTCCACAAGGCGGCCATAATTGGGGCAAACGATACCACAACGATTGGGTTGATAGACTGGAACCAGGTTGTAGGCATTGTCCAATCGCCGATAGTTCTATCCACTTGCTGATCGGCGAAGATTGTGAGTGAGGGTCCTGCCTGCTCGAAGGCGCTCCAGGAGAAGGTTACGAATACGGCGATGATGTAGATAACGCCGATTCGTGATTTCTCGTCACCTGTGAGGCCCTTGTCGGTGATGATGAATACTGGCAAGGCGATTGAGAGCGCGTAGATAGCGGCCGAGATGAAGTCGTTGGCAGTGGTGCCTTCCCAACTCATTGTCTCCCAATTTAGGGAGAATCCTACGAGCATAAGAATTGCGGCGCCAAGACAGCCCCAGAGACGGATTGGTGAGTTCTCGATCTCAGGCTCGTCTGCCTTTCCTGCCTTCTGCTTGGCCTCGGCGTCTTTCTGATGACGGAGTTCGCTCTGGCTGGGAGGAAGACCGATTTGGAGGCCTTCGGGAGTTGTCAGGAACTTATCCTTGAACGCTGTGAAAACCACCACTGAGAGCACCATAGCGATACCTGCTATTAGGAATCCCCACTTGAATGATGATGGATCGAGCCAGCCGTTCTCGTTGTGGAAAGATCCGCAGATGAGAGGCGCGATGAAGGCTCCCACGTTGATTCCCATATAGAAAATGGTGAAGGCCGAGTCCTTGCGCGAGTCGGTTGGCTCGTAGAGGTCGCCCACCATTGTGGAGATGTTTGGCTTGAAGAATCCGTTTCCGAATATCAGGCAGGCCAATCCAGCGAAGAGTAGGAATGTGGAGAGGCCGTTGTCGATGTCGGGGCTAATGATTCCCTTCAGAGCATCTTCCTCACTAAAGATTGCCTGTTTGGCGAAACAAGCCGAGGCGAACATAAGAAACTGACCCACAGCCATTATGAGTCCACCTACGATGATTGATTTTCTGTTGCCCCAATACTTGTCGGCGATGTAGCCTCCGAGAAGCGGGGTCAAATATACCAGACCTGTGTAAGATCCGTAAATCTGTGACGACATACGTCCGTCGAAGAACGCGGCCACCAAATATAATACAAACAAGGCCCTCATTCCGTAATAACTGAATCGCTCAGCCATTTCAGTCGCAAAAAGCAAATAGAGGCCTTTGGGATGTCCTTTTTCCATTTTTGATTTATTGATTTTTGATTTTTGATTTTTGATTTCGCACTGATGACACAGATAACACAGATTTTTCACAGATTAATATTTATCAGTTTCACGGATTATAAAAAAAATAATCTGTGTCATCTGTGTTATCTGTGCGAGAAAAATTATTTTTTGCTGGGATCGTAAACCATTCCTACGCAGAGGCAGTTGAAACGGTTGGTGCGTTTCAGGATGTCGAAGTTTGCGCAGGTCTCACAGCCTTTCCAAAAGGCGTCGTCGGTGGTGAGTTCGGGGAATGTTACGGGAACGTAGCCGAGGGCTGTGTTGATTTTCATTACGGCGCTACTTGTGGTGAGGCCGAAGATTTTGGCGTTGGGATACTTGTCTCTCGAAAGGTCGAAACACTCTTTCTTGATTTTGGTGGCGAGTCCGTGACCGCGGAACTTTGGGTTTACAATAAGGCCCGAGTGCGATACAAACTCGTCGTTTTGCCAGGTGGCGATGTAGCAGAATCCGGCAACCTCGCTATCAACGAAGGCGATTACGGCTTTCCCTTCCTGGATTTTTTCCCTGATGTATTCGGGAGTGCGGTGTGCAAGTCCTGAGTTTTTGCTCTTGGCGGCCTCGTCGATCATTGCCGAAACAGCCTCAGCGTACTGGATGTCCTTGTCCACAGCGCGGATTATTTTGACTTCTGACATAATACTGAATGTTTTTAAAATGATGTGCAAAGGTATGGAATTAGAATTACTTAATCAATATTTTGGGGAAGAAAATTTTCGGGCGGATATCCCCGCAAATTCAAAAAATACTCCCCAAATAATTCAAAAAATACAAAAAAATGCCTTATCTTTGTGTAGTAAAGAGGAGGGAATATGACGTTTAAATCTACTTTGAGAAGGGCTGAGGCGGTGAGGAGGATTGTTGAGGAGAGGTATGAGCCGGGGAGACAGGATAGATGCAAATTGTGGGTCTTCAGGACCTATATCGAGAAGCAG
>JAZUEG010000313.1:0-1857 GCA_045640025.1 Bacteroidales bacterium | reverse complement strand
TACATAGCAATGCAAAATTAGTTAATTTTATCGAGGTAGCAGCAATGTTGCCTCGATTATTTTTTCATCAACTAATTGCACTTTCAATTAGAACTTAAGTCAGCTGATACCACAATATAATATACCGCCGCTCCGTTAGCCATACAGAAACACAACACCCTACACCTATTAATATAGAACATGGAATTAAGAATCGACGACATAATCCAGGAGCTGGAGCGGCAGTATCCGCCACGCCTGCAGGAGAGCTACGACAATGCGGGCTATCAGCTGAAAACCGGCACAGGCCTCGCAGACCGCTGCCTGATAAGCCTCGACGTAACCGAGGAGGTGGTGCAGGAGGCCATAGACAATGGCTGCCAGCTGATAGTGGCCCACCACCCCATGATATTCGGCCGCGGGCTGATGTCAATAACCGGAGCCACACCCGTGGAGCGCGCCATAGAGCTCGCCATCCGCCACCAGATATCAATATACTGCGCCCACACCAACGCCGACTCGGCAATAGGCGGCACATCCAGAGTAATGATGGAGAAAATCGGTATCAGCTGCTATAATATACTGAAACCCCTGCCCGGGGAAGACTCCGCATACGGAGCCGGAGCCATCGGCAGCCTGCCCGGGCCGGTGGATTCCATGGAGTTTCTCAGCCAGCTGAAGGCCGTATTCCAATGCGGGGCCATCCGCCACACACGCATCACCAAGCCCCGGGTGCAGAAAATAGCAGTATGCCCGGGCTCCGGAAGCTTCCTGATGCAGGAGGCCATAAGGCAGGGCGCCGACGTATTCGTATCAGGCGACTTCACGTACCACAAGTATTTTGAGGCCGACGGCAGGATAATAATAGCCGACCTGGGACATTTTGAGACAGAAAATGGAATAAAAGATGTTTTTTTGGATGTATTACAAAAAAAATTTATTAACTTTGCATTCTTGAAATCGGTTATTAATACGAACCCTATAAAATATCTATAAATAAAATGAGCACAACAGTAAACAAGCCAGCTGATACACAGGAGCTTACAGTAGAGGAAAAGCTAAGGGCGCTCTACACACTCCAGACTATCGACTCCAAGACCGACGAGATCCACCGTCTCTGCGGCGAGCTGCCACTCGAGGTACAGGACCTGGAGGACGAGCTCGAGGGCCTCAACACCCGCATCGAGAAGACCAACGACGAGATTGCAAGCCTTGATGCCGACATCGCAAGGATGAAAAACGAGATTCTCCAGGCCAAAGACCAGATAGAAAAATACAAGGAGCAGCAAAACGACATCAGAAACAGCCGTCAGTTCGACTCCATAAACAAGGAGATAGAGTTTCAGCAGCTTGAGATTGACCTCCGCGACAAGAAAATCCGCGAGACCAACGCTCAGCTTATCGCAAAGAAAAACTCCCTCGCCGACTCGCAGACACGCCACGCCGACCGCACCAAGGACCTCGAGCAGAAGAAAAACGAGCTTGAATCCATAATAGCCGACACTCAGAAAGACGAGGAAATCCTGAAAGCCAAGCGCGTGGAATACGCCGACAAGGTGGAGGACCGCCTCCTGAAGGCATACGAGAGAATCCGCAGCGGCGCCAAGAACGGCCTGGCCATAGTACCCGTACAGCGCGACGCCTGTGGCGGATGCTACAACAAAATCCCGCCACAGCGACAGCTCGACGTAGCATCGCACCAGAAAGTGATAGTATGCGAATACTGCGGCCGAATACTCATAGACGTAGCCATGGCCACCGAGATCAAGGAATCCATGGAGCAGTAGCGCACACGCATCATCAGCGCAGCTAATGGCAAAAAAGATACATACCGCACAGCCGGCGTGCCACACATCAGAAGTCGGAGGCCAAGCGGTC
>JAZUEG010000312.1:0-9603 GCA_045640025.1 Bacteroidales bacterium | reverse complement strand
TATTTTTAAACTAGAGGGCTAGACGGAAGCCAAGGTAGTCGTACCTGCGGTCAGGGCTGTAGTCGCGACGAGAAGAAGACGACGCATTGCCAGCATCATTGTACCAACTACCACCACGGTGCACGCGGTAGGAACCGCTAGCCTCCTCTGTCCACTCCCATACATTGCCAGACATATCATATATGCCGAGTTCGTTTGGTCTCTTGGAGGCTACAGGGTGTGTCTGCCCTCCTGCATTGCCATTATACCAGGCCACATCATCTACATTGTTGCTTCCACTGTAGGTATATCCCTGACTCTTGTTGCCTCCACGGGCAGCAAATTCCCATTCAGCACCAGTAAGAAGACGGAAGTTCTTGCCGGTAATGAAGTTGAGTTTCGTGATAAAATTCTGAGCATCATCCCAAGAGACATTCTCCACAGGATAATTGTCGTGGTTTTCGTCCTCGCTTCCGGCAAAACTTGATGGATTGTTGCCGTCCATTACAGCCTTCCACAAGCCCTGAGTCACCTCGGTCTGGCCAACAGCAAAATCCTTCAAAGTTTCATTGCCGAATACACCTCCATTTACCGACACCATCTTGAATGAAACGCCGTTCACCACATAGTTGTTGGTAACTGAACTGATTACGGTTCTGTAGCGGTTGCGGTCGAAGGCGAGATTGTTTACCGATATTTCCTTGATTACATTATCCGAACTCTCGCGGACAATAATCTTGTTCTTGAAAGTAACAGGAAGCATCGCAATAAAATAGGTGCCTCGGGCTATGTACTTGTCGCCAGCCATTGGCTTGATGGCAATGGCGGTATGTGGAGTTGTTACGGTAGATTCGCCAGTGGCAGGATCTACCGACACGGTACCAGCCAAAACCTCTCCGTCGCCACCCTTTATGGTAAGGCTCGTATAATCGGAATCTATCATTATCTTCATAAACGAGCATACTGTCCTGAATCTGAAAGCAGGCTGTTCGGCATCGGCCACAGAAACCATTATGTTTGCGGTTGGGTCAAAAGAATTCGGGGTGGCTGTCTGCAGCATGGGCACCGTAACAGTCACCTTGCCGTTTACGCACGAATTCTTCTCCTCGTTGTATGGGAGCACTGCGTAGAATTTGGGCGACTTGGCGTCTCCCTCGGTCATCACGCCTGTGAAATGCGCGACAGTGGCGTTCTCCTCGCACTTGGAATCGAATTTGTAATGCTGAGACGGATTTACCGAAGGGAACACCGAGATGCACTCCTCTGAAGAGAAGGCGTAGTCGTTGTTGGCGAGGGTTGCCTTGGATATTTCGGACTCTGTAACCTGAGCCATAAACGAAACATCCATGAGAGAAGGCTCCTCCACCTCCTGTATTATCTGCTCAATCTGGACACCGTCCGAAACCGAGAGGTCCTGCTCCTGTGTATCATCGCTGCAATAAGGCATTCCCATAACGGTAGCCATCATAAACGCTGCTAAAAATTTCTTTTTCATATTATTGATATTTTAAAGGTTATTATTAATAGGTAAATATATATCCATCCTCCTGGAGTTTGTCGCCAAACTTGTTGTCGGCATTGCTCGAACTATGGGTATCTTTCTCGATGAGGGTCTCTATATAGTCGTCCTCCTGGAGTTTGTCGCCAAACTTGTTGTTGGCATTGCTTGTGCTCACCTTGTTGCCGCTTACCTCGGTGCCTGCGGTTCCGTAGTCCTTAAGGCCCTCGCCGAATCCGCCCTGCGCGCTTATCGAGGGATCAGGCTTCTTGGTTACGGTGTAAGAGAAGGATTGCTCATTCTCATCGAAACGAGTAGAAGCCTTTATCTTTCCCGTAAATTTACCAACCTTGTCGGTCGGCATGGTAACATAAAACTCGCTATTGTTTTTGATAGTGCTTAGCAGAGTATTCCCAACATACACCGCAATATCACAAGTCTCTGAGACCTTTCCTGACAATACAAGAGCCTCATCCTGCTCTACCGAGTTTGCCGTAAGTGTAAGGTGGGTGATTTGCAAAGGAGAATGGACTGTATATGGCACATTCTTCTCCGCTACTACAACACCATTCCTCTTGGCTACAAATTTGGCATTGTAATCTCCAACCTTGCTGGAAGGCAATGACACATAGAACTCACTTTTACCCTTCAAAGAAGCGAGCTCCTTGTCTCCAACAGTCACCACTATATCGCAATCATCAGACAATGAGCCGGATAGAACGATACTCTCATCAAGTTTCACCGACGTAGAGGTTAGATTAAAACTGGTGACCTCTACAGGGTAAATAGTGTAGTCGAAAGGCTGTACAGAAATCGTCCCCTTGTAGTCAGCCCTTATCACACCGTTATATTTTCCAATCTTGTAGGTAGGCAGGGGAACACGGAACTTGCCAACAGAATCAAGTTTTCCTATAGTCTTATTATCAACAACAAATTCCAGACTGCACGCCGGTTTCACCTCTCCTACAACAAAAGCGGCTCCTTCCTGTGTAAATGATTCCGACGATACTGTCAAATTGCTGAACTCCACAGTAGGATTTGTTACAGTGTACTCAAAAGACTTTTCAGCTGCCACTTCACCACCCAACACAGCCCTTACCACACCGCTGAATTTACCAGCCTTTACTGTAGGCAATGTTACATAGAATTCTGTGGCATTGTCATACTGTTGCACCAACTTGCCTGCCACCATTACTTCCACATGGCACGGATATGTAACATCACCGGAAAGAATCACGGACTCGCCCTCAGATGCATCATTGGCAGATACCGTAACATTGCAGAGCAAAGGAGTTGGCTTTGCAACAGTATAGGATATAGGACGTTCTGCTACGGTAACGCCTCCTATCCTGGCGATTACATTTCCTGAGAAAGATCCTGCCCTAAAAACAGGAAGATTTATGGCGTAAGTCTTTACCCCTTTGGCGCTGCTCACCAACTCGCCTCCTATCTCCAGATCAATGTCACATACCTCCGATACATTGCCGGTCACCACAAGTGTCTCGTATGATTTGTCGGTATAGCTTGTGATTACAGGATTGCTCATTGATACATTTACCACATCGGCCACAAGATAGCGGAACTTATCAACAGCGATAACAGTACCTTGATAGACAGCACGCAATTCGCCGTTTCTGTTGCCCGCCATATCTGTAGGCAGAGTGATACTGAAGGTATTAAGGGCAGAAGTTTTTGACACAAACTTGTCATCTACCCACAACTCTACTTCTGACGCCGGATCGATTTTCCCTCCTACCGTCATTAGCATGCCGTCAGATGAGACTGTCACATCTTGGAAATGTATAAAGCTTTCAGCGGATATGGACACTGTAAAAGGCTTGAAACCAAAACCAGTCAATGGTTGGATAAAATGCAATACCTTACGTGTGCCTTGGTATATTTTTGTCAATAGAGAACTAGCTGGATCTGCTGCCAAAGCATCTGCTATCGACGATTCCACCTTGTCTGGGATATTGTAGATAAGGACACCGAAACCGTACTCGTTTGCTGGGCCAAAAAGATATTTGAATCCCTCAGCATATTTTTGTCCTTTTTCGGTCCATTGATACTCATCGTCTATAATGTCAGATGTCAAATCATCCTTTATATAGTCTACAATCAAATCTTTGACTGAGCCAACCATAACATCCCATGTATCTTGGAATATAAGAAGAAGCTCCAAATCAGAATAGTCACTGGTAGTCATCATATCAAACATTTTGAGAGCATTCTTCCACACTTTTTCATTCAATGCAAGTTTGGTGGCAAATTTGTATAATAGCTCGGCCTCCTTGGCATCGTCATCATCCTTCTTTTTATCTGGCTTTATGAAAGATTTTATCATAGGGAAAAGCCAGTCCTTTACTACATAATAATATAACAATTCGGGATTGCTGTTGAAACTGGTAACTGCAATGGCATCGTTCTCGGAACTGAACTTCATATGGTAATCCATTTCGGGAGAATAATGGTCGTCTATCCTTCCTTGGGTTATCAAGTCCCAAAAAACAAAAAAATCAGCCTTAAGTATTGTCTTCCAACCTTCAAAACTCAGAACATCAGGGGTTTCAAAAGGCCTCAGCACCTTTTCAATCCTTTCGTACGAGTTCTTGTCTTCCAATATTGTAGTTGCCGTCTTGGGCAACTCTATTTTGGCAAGCGACACATAGCATAGATTAGAGTTTGTTACGTGGAAATCACATTCCCATGTATGAGTAAAACCGTCGTAAGAATAATTATCCAACCTGAATTCAACGCTCTGATTGGATAAAATATTTCCCTGCACATCAAACTCTCCTCCCCTAACCAGTTTTGGAGCAGGCAACTGATTGTCCGACACGGACTTGGAGACACCAGCCGACGCTGACTTTGATATATTGGCGGATGCACCTTTCTCAGAAATATTCTTGTAATTTTTCGACACGGAATTGGCAGGACTCTCGTCCTCGAAAAGCATGGAATAGAACTCATCTGTCGACTTGTCGAAAGCATCAGAAATCTCTTCCATATCCAGAAAACCCTTGTCCGCAATGCATTTATCAATACTTTTGGCCAAATCCTCTGTCGGCTTCAATGCCCTTACCTCGTTCTTGAACTTGTCGAAAATATTGTTGTCTACATCAAGATTCAACACATAAGGAAGTGTTGCTATGAGAAGCGATGTGGCTGTCTCCTTGGAATCCAGAGTAATAGTACCATCGTTCCCAGAATTGCGGAGACAGAAATACAGAATTTGCCCTTTCCCATTAAGAGCTGTCACAAACGAGCCAGATGCATCAAATGAATGGTTTCCGTTTACCACCTGAAGTCCCTCATCGGAATATACAAATATCTCATTGTAACTATAATCTGCCCCCTTTGACAACTCAAGCATATTCTGATCTTCCTTAGAGGCAAGATTCTCCAACTTATACTTGGCATACACACTGCCGTTCTTGGCGAGTTTTTCATATATGGCGATGGCAGAATCAATATTCTGATTGGCACCTAAGCCATATTCAATTAATGTGGCCTCCGCAATCATGGAGCTGGAATCTCCCTGGTCTGCAGCGGATTTAAAAATTTTCATAGCCTCACCATAATCTACATCGCCCTTTTCTGGATTAATCAAATTAAGTCCGTTTTCATACATAGCCTTGAGTTCCGAAGGTTTTGTGCCTCCATTATCCGGCCCCGGCGTCGGCTTATCCTGCGGCGTCGGCTCCTTCAGTTCCTCCGACTCCTTCTTATTACATCCCCCTATCCCGACGGCCAGCATCACCGCCATCAGATAGAGAATAAAATGCTTTGCTTTTGTCATTGATTTTTACAATTTAGATTGTTAATAATTATTAAACTTCGGCGACAAAGGTAAAGCAAACTCAAAAAAAAAAAAACAAAACGCTACAAAAATCAAAATATGAATAAAAACTTAACATTGGGATACAAAAATCCCCGGCCATAGCCATCATTGATGCGTGGTGATGGCCGGGGCTACGGAGCGTGGAGGTCCACAGGACCTCTTACATCCCAACGTCAATCTTAGAGGCCGCAAGGCCTTCACGTTCCGTAGCCCCGACCTCCACCAAACCGAAAAAACCGCGGAGGTCGGGGAAATGGGGTTCGATGTTAAGGAAAAAAAATCCGACAACAAACATACAAAAAAAAGTATAGACGGACCTTGGCCCGTCTATACCTATATAAAATAAATCGAAGAAAACTATTTCTCCTTATTGCTGAGTTTCCAGTCGCGGATCTTGTTGGAAGTCTCGGCGGCCTTGTTGAGCTCCTGGAGATAATAGGTGAGCTCCTTCATAGGCTTGGTGACGGCCACGCGTCCGCTGCGGGCAAACTGGAGAATGCCGTATGGCTTCAGCTGCTCGAAGAGGGCCTGAGTCTCCTTGTAGAGTCCGGTCTTTTCGATAACGAAGAATCCCTCCTCGATATCGATGATGTGGGCATTGTGGGCGCGGATGATGGGCTCCATGGATGCGTAGCCGTTCTTGATGCTGCTGGTGGAAACCTTATAGAGCGCTATCTCGCGGGCTATCACCTCGTCTTCCACGTAATAGAATGCGCGGAGCACCTCGGTGAGCTTCTCTATCTGGTCAACGACCTTCTTCATGAGGCTTGGGGTGCACTTGGTAACGATAGTGTAGCGGAAGATGCCCTTTACCTCGCTCTCCGATGTGGTGAGCGAATCTATATTTAGGTGACGACGTGTGAATACAATGGTGATACGGTTCAGGAGTCCCACCTTGTCCTCGGTGAAAACCGTAACTGTATATTGCTGTGGCTGTTCGTCGATATTCTGAATCATTTTTTTAAGTAATTGAAGTAATTGAAATGATTGAAGTAATTGAAATGATTACTACTACACCAGCTTCATCTCATCTACTGCGGATCCCGGAGCGATGAAAGGCATCACCTTCATGTCCTTATCCACGATGATGTCGAGGAGATATGGACCATCGAAGGCAAGCATCTCGTCGATGGCCGATTCCAAATCGGCGCGGGCCTCCACCTTGCGGCCCTTGATGCCGTAGGCGCTTGCCAGTGTCACGAAATCAGGATTTACGAGGTCGGTCTGTGAATAACGCTTGCCGTTGAACATATTCTGCCACTGGCGAACCATTCCGAGTACGGAGTTGTTGAGGATCACGATCTTGACCGGCAGATGTTCCTGGATGATGGTGCCCATCTCCTGCTCGTTCATCTGGAAACCGCCGTCACCGGTAAAGAGGATTACGGGAACGTCGTTCTGCGCGATAGCGGCGCCCACTGCGGCAGGCAGACCAAATCCCATGGTGCCAAGTCCGCCCGATGTGAGCAGCGAGTTTGGATTCTTGAAGCTGTAATATCTGGCGGCCACCATCTGATTCTGTCCCACGTCGGTACATACAATGGCCTGTCCCTGAGTCTTGCGGCTGATGATGTCGACAGGCTCGCCGGGCTGGATGATGGGCGCTGTGGAGCGTGTATCCTTCTTGATTACCTGCTCGTACTCCATATTATAGAGCTTGTCGAACTCGGCCTTCCACTGCTTGTGGCTCTTCTTGTCCACCATTGGGGTCAGGTAAGAGATGGCGGTCTTCAGGTCGGCGTGGATGGCCACGTCGGTATTCACGTTCTTATCAATCTCGGATTTATCGATCTCGATGTGGATCACCTTGGCCCTGGTGCCGTAAGCGTTCAGACGGCCTGTAACACGGTCGCTGAACCTCATGCCGATGGCTATGATGAGGTCGGCCTGATTGGTGAGGATGTTGCTGGCGTAGCTGCCGTGCATTCCCAGCATTCCCACACAGAGAGGATGGTCGTTAGGAATAGAGGTAAGGCCCATGAGGGTCATGCCGAAAGGAATTCCTGTCTTCTCGATAAGCTCGCGTACGGCCTTCTCGGCGTGGGAGATCAATACACCGTGGCCCACAAGGATCATAGGCTTCTCGGCGCTGTTGATGAGCTCGGCGGCGACGGCGATGCTCTCCTGATCTATCTCAGGATAAGGAGCGTAGCTGCGGAGCACGGGAGCCTTCTTATATACAAACTCGGTCTCGGTAACGAGGGCGTTCTTGGTAATCTCGATAACCACCACGCCCGGACGGCCCGAAACGGCTATATAGAAAGCCTTGGCCATGCTCTCGGCAATGTCCTCGGCCCTTGTAATCTGACAGCTCCACTTGGCAATAGGCATCGAGAGGCCGAAAACGTCGGTCTCCTGGAACGCGTCGGTGCCGAGGAAGGCGCTGCCCACCTGGCCCGTAATCACCACCAAAGGCACCGAGTCCATGTTGGCATTGGCAATACCGGTGATGGCGTTGGTGGCACCCGGTCCCGATGTTACCACACACACGCCCACCTTGCCGGTAACCTGCGCGTAGGCCTGGGCCTCGTGCACCGCGGCCTGCTCGTGGCGCGATAGAATATGATGAATCTTGTCCTGGTTCATGTAGAGACGGTCGTAAAGCGGAATCACCGCGCCGCCCGGATAGCCGAAAATGGTATCCTGTCCCTCCTGAATGAGCGACTGTACCACGGCCTCTGCTCCTAATATCTTTTCCATATTTTCAAAAAAATGCAATTTTGTGCGAAGTTATTAATTTTAAACGAAAAACTGATAACGAAACCGATATTTTTTTTATTTTTGAATACGGCCATTAAACTTTTTTGTATTACCTTTGTTTAATATTATAACAACACACAGATATGAGAAAACATATTACAGCTATATTTCTCGGCCTTGCACTGCTGATGGCGGCAGCAACAGACGACGCCAAGGCGCAGTTTGTGGAGAAATCCACCGACGTGGCCTGCCTATTGCCATCAGCTACCGGATTAGGCTGCACCATCGCCAAGAAAGACAAGAAAGGATTCTTCCAGTTAGGCTACAGCACGGCATCGTGTCTGGCGGTCAACTACACCATGGAGGCGCTCATCACCAAGGACCGCCCCGACGGCACCGGCCACCACGCATTCCCGAGCACCCACACCGCCATCGCATTCAACGGAGCCACATTCCTGATGCGCCGCTACGGATGGAAAGCAGGAGTACCCGCCTATCTGCTGGCAAGCTACGTAGCCTGGGGACGTGTACACGCCAACCGTCACGACTGGTGGGATGTAATGGGCGGAGCCGCCGTGGGAGTAGGCACAGCGTTCATCTTCACACGTCCGCTGTCCAGGAGCGAGAGGAAGCGAGAGATAAGGGAGTAGGCAGCTAATACGCCATCAGCTGAAATGAAAACTATAAATAATAAATACCAAATGAAGAAATTCTTGATCGCGGCAATGGCCGCATTGATGCCGTGGATGGGCATGGCGCAGGAAACACAGAAAATATCGGGCAAGCTGACAATGCTGAAAGATTTCCCGGTGCAGAACATGAAAATAAAATCGCAGAAAACCGGCAACGAGACCGTAAGCAGGGCCAACGGCGAATTCGACATCGAGGTCTGCGACAAGGACGTGCTGACTATAAGCTGCACGCCATTCAAGACCGTGAACCAGAAAATTAAGCTGGCATCAGCCCTCAGGGACAGCGTGAAAATAAAGATGACATTCCCTCGCAAGGCCACCCTGCTAAACAAGATCATAGAGGACGGATACCTCGACAAGATGTATGAGGGCGACGCAATAATGGCTCTCACATTCCAGAAAGACTGGACCAAATACACCGACATAGACCAGGCCATACAGGTGGAGTTTCCAAGCCTGAGAATCGGCGAGACCGGATGCTATCAGCTGGCCGGGCAGACCGCCATAAACGGCGACGGATGCATGCTGACAGTGGTAGGCAACCGCCCTGCCGAGATAAGGGACATCCCGATTACAAATGTGGAGGACATATACATCCTGAAGGGCGCACAGGCCACTGTATGGGGAGTGCAGGGAGCCAACGGCGTACTCGTGGTAAAGATAAAGAACGACGACTCGGACCTCGATTCGAGAGGCAACTAACAAGCAAACAGAAACGGCCGGATATGACAGCGAAGTCACATCCGGCCGTTTTTTTTTGTATCAGTTTTTTTTCAGCTAATGGCAAATTAATTGCGGTCCCACCAGCTCTTGTTGTAGATCATGTAGCCGATATTGAACATGTAGTAATAGTGGCTGGGGCCGTGCGGCTCGTAGCGGACATTGAACGCCAC
>JAZUEG010000311.1:0-3095 GCA_045640025.1 Bacteroidales bacterium | reverse complement strand
GATAGTCAGATAATCGGTACCCGAAGAAGTCTCGGCCTCACGGAATTTTTTCTCCTCCACAGGCTGAGGCGTTTCAGCCTGATCGGCAAAAGCCTGCTTGATTTTGTGGAGATCGAATTTGCCGTCGCCAACACCCTGATACAGAGCCACAGCGCTCTCGGCCTGAAAATATTTCAGCAGCTTTATCACATTTGAGTCGTTGAACTGGAGCCCCACCTGCTGAAGCTTCTGACGGATAATGTCGCGGCCAATCTCAGCCAGGCGGTTGTTGTTGGCGTCCACAATTCGGCGGATTCTTGTCTTGGCACGGCTGCTGTTGGCTATCTTAATCCAGTCCTCGGTAGGTTTCTGGTTATTAGCTGTAAGCACCTTTATCGTATCGCCGTTGCTGAGTACGTGCTTGAAAGACACGAACTTGCCGTTCACATGAGCGCCGGTGCACTTGCTGCCCACCTCGCTGTGGATGCTGAAGGCGAAATCGAGCACGGTATCGCCCTGACGCAGCTTGATGAGGTCGCCCGACGGTGTGAAAACGTATATCTCGTCGGAATAGAGGGCCTTTTTTTCAGCTGATACGTTTTTACCGTTCTCGGGATTCTCGATGGCCTCCCTTATGCGCGAGAAAATGCTTCCACCGGCCTGACCATCAGTTCCGTTCTTGTATTTCCAGTGGGCGGCCAGACCTTTCTCGGCTATCTCGTCCATGCGTACTGTGCGTATCTGAACCTCCACCCAGCGACCCTCGGGACCTAAGAGAGTGGTGTGAAGACTCTCGTATCCGCTGGCCTTGGGCACTGAGATCCAGTCGCGGAGTCGGTAAGGATTTGGCTTGTATTTCTCGGTGATTACGGAATAAACCTTCCAGCAGTCTGATTTCTCGTCCTCGGGCTTTGAATCTATAATCACGCGGATGGCAAAAAGATCGTAGATTCCGTCCACATCCACATGCTGTTTTCTCATCTTGGTGCGGATAGACGATATCGACTTGGGACGGCCCTTGATGGAAACCTTGAGATTAAGCTGCTCGAACTTCTTCTTGAGAGGCTCGATGAACGACTTTATGTAAGCGTCGCGCTCCTCCTTCTTGATCTGGAGCTTGTCGGCAATGGAGCGGTAAGTGTCGTATTCAAAGAATTTCAGACACACCTCCTCCATCTCGGTCTTCACCTTGTAGAGACCTATACGGTGGGCTATCGGGCTGTAGAGATACTGCACGAGAGTGGCCACGCGCACACTATCGGGATCGCTCAAGTCCTTGATATGACGGATTTTCTGCAAGTATTCGGCCAGCAGAATTATGATGGCGCGCACATCGCCGGATAATGTTACCAGGAGCTTGATGTGGTTCTCGTTCTGAGTCTTGATTTTTTCGGTGTTGAACTCTGGAATCTTCAGTATTCCATTGATGATAGAAGTGGTTTCATTGCCGAATGTATTAGCTGAAAGGGCCTCACGGAGTTTCTCGCTCTCCATGAAGGCGTATACAACTACACAGCCCACAGTGGTGGCGTCGGCATTAATCTCGTCGGCGGCTATTTGGAGAAACTCCAGCGCGCTGTCGGAGATGTCAGGTTTGTTTTCTTCCACTTTCTCTATGATATCCAGGAGGTTGAGCCTGTCATCAGCTGAGATTGTGGCAAGGTAATTGGTTAATTTTTCTGCTATCATAGTTGTTAAGTGTTACAAGACAAAAGGCCTGTACGAAACGTTGGTTCCGTGCAGGCCTTATTAATATTGTGTAGTCTATGACAAGTTGGGCATATTATGCGTCGATGTTTGCATAAACTGCATTCTGCTCAATAAATTCCCTGCGTGGAGGTACATCGTCGCCCATGAGCATCGCGAAGGTCCTGTCGGCCTCGGCTGCATTCTCTATGGTGACAAGTTTCAATGTGCGGGTCTCGGGATTCATTGTGGTCTCCCAGAGCTGCTCGGCGTTCATTTCACCAAGACCTTTGTATCGCTGAACGGTACAGCTGTCCTCGGTTCCATTGCCGAAATCCTTGAGGGCCTGCATTCGCTGATCCTCGGTCCAGCAGTAGCGCTGGTTCTTGCCCTTCTTAACGAGGTACAAAGGCGGATTGGCAAGGTACAAGTGTCCCTGCTCTATCACTTCCTTCATATAGCGGAAGAAGAGAGTCATCGCAAGAGTCTGAATGTGGGCGCCATCCACATCGGCATCGGTCATGATGATAATCTTATCGTAGCGGATGTCCTTGAGGTTGGCTGCCTGAGAATCCTCCTCGGTGCCTATGGTGATGCCAAGGGCAGTGTAAATGTTCTTGATTTCCTCGTTTTCGAGAGTCTTGAACTGCATGGCCTTCTCCACATTGAGGATCTTACCACGGAGCGGAAGAATGGCCTGATACATACGGTCGCGACCCTGCTTGGCTGTACCACCCGCAGAATCTCCCTCCACGATGAAAATCTCTGTCTTTGTATGATCTCTTGACGAGCAGTCGGCCAATTTGCCTGGAAGTCCGGCACCCTTCAGCATATTCTGCTGGCTCTGAACGAGTTTTCGGGCATTAGCTGCAGCAAGACGTGCCTTGGCTGCCAACATCACCTTGCCCACGATATTGCGCGCGCCGGCTGGATTCTCCTCCAGATAGTTGGCAAGTGCCTCGCTAATGGCGGCTGATACGGCCGGGCCCACCTCGGTATTGCCGAGCTTGGTCTTGGTCTGACCCTCGAAAAGCGGCTCCTGAACCTTCACGGATATAATGGCTGTAAGGCCCTCGCGGAAGTCGTCGCCCGAAATCTCCACCTTCTTGTCGAGGAGGTTGCTCTTCTCGGCGTATGCCTTGAGAGTGGCTGTAAGACCGCGGCGGAAACCTGTAAGGTGTGTACCGCCCTCGTGGGTATTGATATTATTCACATAGCTGTGGATATTCTCACGGTATGTGTTGTTGTACTGCATGGCCACCTCGATAGGAATACCGCTTTTCTCGGTATTGAGGTGGATGATTGGGCAGAGCTCGTCTTTGCTCACCTCCAAATAGTCGATAAAGTCCTTGAGACCGTTCTCTGAATAGAAAACGTCCTCACGCATCTTGCCCTCCTCATCCACTGTACGACGGTCATGAAGCTCCAGG
>JAZUEG010000310.1:0-2291 GCA_045640025.1 Bacteroidales bacterium | reverse complement strand
CCCTTGTTGTAGAAGTTGTTGATGGCGTCGCAGTCGGTGAGCACAATGGCGTCGTAGCCCCACTTGTTGCGGAGAATGTCAACCAAAAGGCGGTCGGAGGTACAGCAAGGCTTGTCCTCGTAGCGGTTGTAGGCGCACATTACCTCGCGGACGTTGGCCTTTTTTACGAGGGCCTTGAATGCAGGCAGATATGTCTCCCAGAGGTCGCGCATCGAAACCTTGGCATTGTAGGTGTGGCGCAATGGCTCGGGACCGCTGTGAACGGCGTAGTGCTTGGCACAGGCGTGGGTCTTGAAATATTTGCTGTCGTTGCCCTGCATTCCGAGAACGGTCTGGACACCGAGAACGGCATTCATATAAGGGTCCTCGCCACAGGTTTCCTGACCGCGTCCCCAGCGTGGGTCACGGAAAATATTCACGTTTGGACACCAGAATGTAAGTTCGGGATTTCCAGGGTAATAGGTTACTCCCATCGGAACATTGAAGACATTGTGGTCGCTGCGGTTCCAGTTGGCGCGGGCCTCGTCGGATACGGTAGAGAACACGTCGAAAACGAGTTTCTCGCTAAAGGCTGAAGCCATTCCAATAGGCTGAGGATAAACGGTATAGCCGTCCTGACGCACACCGTGGCAAGCCTCGCTCCACCAGTTGTAACTCGGGATTCCTAGACGGTCAACGGAGATCGATTTGTTCATCATCAGGCCCACCTTTTCCTGGGGCGTTAGCAGCGAGATGAGATTCTCCACACGCTCCTTGTTTGATAGTTTTGTATCCTGGAATGGGTATTCCTGGGCCACAGCCGAGGCCGATAATGCCACGGCAGAAATTAATGTCAGTAGTCTTTTCATAATTTTTTAATGTAAATTAAATTAGATGATTTGATGCGGTAAAGGTAATGAAAAATCTTTATTTCCCAAATGATGAATGGTTGTCCTTGCGATAATCCAATGCAGGTTTCTCCACCAACAATTTCAGCAGTAAATAATTGATTGCTGGAACCGTAATGAAAAACAGCATTTTCAGTAAGCCATATTCATCAATCCGCATATAGTAGAAATATTTTTCCTCTAATGTAACGCATACAAGAAATATCAATAAATGAACCACATAGAAACCTACCAACATAATATTGGAAACATGGGAATCAACTTTACCTTTGCAATGCAGACTTGAACTGACAGAGGCAACTACAATATACAGAACAGATACAACAACCATAGCGCCAAGCCATATAATAAATTCAATTGGAATGTAATGTCCATAACCGTGGTACTCGTGAAACATGATCATTAGCATCGACTTCGAAGTAAGCACCGATGCGAAGAGCACAAACAGCAAATCCAATATCACAATCAGTATAATAAATGTGGGTTTCATAATTATTTCTCAAGCGTTTTCAAAAGCATCTTAAATCTCTCAGCCCAGGATTTACCATCTGTGTTCAAAACTACCTCAGCGTCGTTGCCGATTTGGCTTTCGTGGTTTGTGAGAATCAGGCGGAAAGGCTTTCCTGACACCAACTCGTTTACTCTCAGAATCTTGAACCAGCTCTCGAAGTCAGCGCCCTTGGGAGCCTCCAGTTTTATGGTTTTCAGTGCGCCATCAGGCTCATATACTGCATATCTCTCTCCGCTTTCAGCTGTCTTGTAAGTAATTGGAGAATACTTTGCGGTTCCGTCGGACAAAGTGTTTTCAAAGAGAATGCTGCGCTTGATACCGCCGTCGTAGGCCATATACATATTCTGAGGGTCGGCGGTCTTGGTGCCGTCAAATACAAAATTGTAGCAAATGTCAGAAAAATCGCGCTTGATTGTCACGCTCCAGATTCCTGCGGTGTCCTTGGTCATTTTTATTGGAGCTGATGTCTCCATCTCCAGACAAACCTCCTTGGCGTTCTCGGCCTTGAAACGGAATGTAACTGAATCCTGACCGAACTCAGGCGAGATTATAGGTTTGGGGAACAGACGCGCCATTACGCCGGGTGTGAAAGGAACCTCGTTGCCGGTGGCCTTGGGAGCAGGCTGAGCATCAGCCATTGCCTTTGCCGACGCCTCGGGATTGAAGAGCATTGGCATTGTGCGGGCAAGGAAATATTTCGCGTTCATCCAGGTATGACCGAACTTGCCAGTAGTGAACTCCTTGATGGCTGTTATTCCCTTGCCATCGAGGAACTCCAAGTAATCGCGAGAGGTTCCGTAGAGGAAATCGTCGGTGCCGATGCCGAGCCAGAAGAGATGAACTCTGTCGTTGAAATCCTTCTCATCGTAAACAGGCAAGTCGGATCGTAGCCA
>JAZUEG010000309.1:0-3842 GCA_045640025.1 Bacteroidales bacterium | reverse complement strand
CTATTTTTCAGAAAGATAATAATTTTTTTTGATATAAAAAAGGCTGTCGCAAAAAAAATCTTTTTGGACAGCCCCCACCCCCCAAAAAAACAATTTAGACGCACGGCCGTGCGTCTCTACACGAAACCAATCGCACAGTTTCACAGAATACAAAGAATTTTTGTATTTTTGGAGGAAACTGTGCGATTTTTTTATAAATTTGTGCAATCAAAAAATCAGAATTTCTAATATGGCCAAGAAAGTTATAAAGGAGAAATCAACCGAGGAAACACTCTGGGAGTCAGCCAACAAACTGCGCGGATCTGTGGAGCCGTCAGAATACAAACACGTGGTTCTAAGCCTGATATTCCTTAAATATGCTAACGACAGGTTTTACGAGCGTCGTCAGCAACTTATCGACGAAGGCAGGCAAGACTATCTGGAACAGCCGGTTTTCTACACAGCAAAAAACGTTTTCTACCTGGAGGAGGAAAGCCGTTGGGACTTCCTGATTAAAAATTCCAAACAGGACAACATTACACTCATCATCGACAAGGCACTCGACAGAGTGGAGAAGACAAACTCTACCCTGAAAGGCGCCCTGCCCAACAACTACTATGCGACACTCGGCCTCGACAAATCGAAACTCTCGTCGCTCCTCGACGTAATCAACAATATCGACACACTGAAGGACCGCGAGAACGACCTCATTGGACGTGTCTATGAATACTTTCTTGGGAAATTCGCCATTGCAGAGGGCAAGGGAAAAGGCGAATACTACACCCCGAAAACCATTGTAAACCTGATAGCAGAACTTATCCAGCCATACAAGGGAAAGATTTACGACCCCTGTTGCGGATCGGGCGGTATGTTTGTGCAGAGTATGAAATTCATAGAGGCTCACCACGGACAGAAACGCGACATTTCTGTTTACGGTCAGGAATACACCAAAACAACATACAAACTGGCCAAGATGAACCTCGCTATCAGGGGAATAGCAAGCAACCTGGGCGAGAACGCCGCGGACACTTTCCACAACGATCAGCACAAGGACCTGAAGGCGGATTTCATTATGGCTAACCCTCCATTCAATCAGAAAGACTGGCGCGAGGAGAGCCAACTGAGAGAAGACCCAAGGTGGCAGGGCTACGAAATTCCTCCCACAAGCAACGCCAATTACGGCTGGATTCTCAACATTGCATCCAAACTTTCGGCCAACGGCACCGCTGGATTCCTACTTGCCAACGGCGCGCTCAGCGGTGAGGGCACAGAACTCAGCATCAGGAAACAACTGATAGAAAACCATTTGGTAGAGGCCATTCTGATACTGCCACGCAATATGTTTTATTCCACTGATATAAGCGTAACTCTCTGGATACTAAATAAAAACAAGACCGCACGCACAGTGGAACTAAACGGCGAGACAGTGAATTACCGCAACCGCGAAAACGAGATCCTATTTGTGGACCTCCGTCAATGGGGCGAGCCGTTCGAGAAAAAATATATACAATTCTCTCCCGAGCAAGTGGCAGAGATAGCACAGAATTTCCACAACTGGCAGACTGGCAACGGCTACAAGGACGTACCAGAATACTGCAAATCGGCCACCAACGAAGAGATTGCACAGAAAGGATATTCGCTGGTGCCAAGCAAATACATAGAGTTTATCAACAGGGACGAGCAGATAGATTTCGACACCAAAATGCGACAACTCCAAACCGAAATCGGAGACTTGCTGAAGAAAGAGGAAGAGTCGAAAAAAGAACTGCAAAACTTATTCAAGGAATTAGGATATGAATTGTGAAAAATGGTAATGCTTGCAACAAAAGAACTATACAGGGGTATCTACAGAATACCTTCGGCCCGAAAACGTAACTGGAACTACGCCAACGACGGCCAATACTACATCACAATAGTAACCGCCCAGCGCAGGGAACTATTTGGCAAGATAGAGGACGGCGAAATGTACCTAAACCCCTACGGTCAAATAGCATACGACGAATTCTTCAAATCATTTGAGATCCGCAAGGAACTTTTCCTCGGAGAATTCGTAATAATGCCCAACCATATCCACGCCATTGTCCATATCGACAACGAAAAAAACGCGAATTCGTCCGTAGAGACGCACGGCCGTGCGTCTCAAAACAATGGTGAAACCACCGTGAAAACCACCATACAGACGCACGGCCGTGCGTCTCTACAACAAAACGCAACCAACGAATCGCCCATTCAGACGCACGGCCGTGCGTCTCTACAGCCCGAACATTGGTCATTGAATCATAGCATCGACCATTCGGTATGTTTCAGGGAACCCAAATCGTTGTCATCATTTGTTGGTGATTTCAAATCGTCGACATTATGCCGAATAGATGATTGGATAGACGCAAATGGCATAGATCCTTCATACAAATACAACAGGAACAAACCATTGTGGCAAACACGATTCTACGACAGGATAATTCGCGACGGATACGAATATCAACGGATTGCCAATTACATTAAAAACAATCCGCAAAATTGGCCCGAAGATTCCATTAATCCAATCAACCCAATGGAATTAGACGTGCCAGATAATCTGTTTATGTAACGAATTTCCGTGGGGACGTGTAATTTCGGTGGGAACGTGTTAATATCGTGATTAATATCGTAGAGACGTACGGCCGTACGTCTCTACCCTGCGCAAAAAAATCGCACAATTCCCGTGGATACGCACAATTCCCGTAGAGACGCACGGCCGTGCGTCTCTACCCTGCATTCAAACCGTGCATCACCACCGTACGCCCACAACCAAACATAATCATCACAAAATTGAAAACAATGAACATCAACCACACATATAAACCATTAGGCGATTTTATAAAACCAGTCGATATCAGAAACAAAGATTTGTCGGTGACAAAACTATTGGGACTAAGTATCGAGAAATGCTTTATTCCGTCGATTGCAAACACAATTGGAACGGATATGTCTTCATACAAAATAGTGAAACAAAACCAATTCGCATACGGTCCTGTAACATCACGAAACGGCGACAAAATCACCATAGCCTTGTATGACGGTACTGACAACGCGATTATATCTCAGGCATATTCAGTTTTCGAAATTGCAAATACGGAAGAACTTAATCCAAAGTATTTGTTTATGTGGTTCTCGCGTCCAGAGTTCGACAGATACGCCCGTTACAAATCACACGGAAGCGCACGAGAAATTTTCGATTGGCAGACAATGTGCGAGACAATGATTCCCGTTCCCAGCATCGACGACCAGCGCCGTATAGTATCCGAATACGAAACCGTACAGCGCCGTATCGACAACAACCGCCAATTAATCAACAAATTGGAAGAAACCGCACAGACACTTTATAAGAAAATGTTCGTGGAAGGTATAGATAAGGAAAACTTACCCGAAGGCTGGAGAATGGGAAGGTTATTTGAATTTGCTGATATCACATATGGATTTCCATTTAATTCAGAATTGTTTTGTACTGACGAAAACTTGAACCCCATTATAAGAATTAGAGACATCTTAAACAATAAAACTGAGACTTTTAGTTCAGAAAATGCAGATTCAAAATATCTCATCAAAGACGGTGATATATTAATAGGTATGGACGGAATGTTTCATATATCAATATGGAGTGGTGGTCCAGCATACCAAAATCAACGAATTGTAAAAATTAGAAGCAATTCAATTTCTGCCTATCAGATAGTATTCTCAATTAGACAGCCTATAAAAGAATTGGAAAGTTCTATTGAGGGAACAACTGTTGCCCATTTAGGTGATAAGGATATGAAAAAACTAACAATAATAATAGCAACAAATAAAGAACAAGAAAGAATAAATAATGAATTGAATATTATCCA
>JAZUEG010000308.1:0-6727 GCA_045640025.1 Bacteroidales bacterium | reverse complement strand
TATCTGTCGCGGAAATTACCATTCCACATATTTTACAAGCGGACCTTACGACTCGGTGGCCGATTATGTTTTCGCCAAGGAAAACGTTGATACTCTTTATCTTGAGTACGACGACTCACGCTCTGGCGGTTTCGAGCCTTTGGCGAAGGTCTCAGAAGACAAACACGTTGTCTTGGGCTTGATAACAACCAAGAGTCGTTACCTTGAGCACAAGGATAAAGTGATAGAGCGTATATATGAGGCCTCCAAGTACATACCACTCGATAAACTTTCGCTTTCGCCACAGTGTGGATTCGCTTCCTGCGAGGTCGGCAACAAACTTACCGAAGATCAGCAGTTCGCTAAGATAGCACTTGTTAGGGACATAGCGAACGAAGTCTGGAAGTAGTGGACAGAACACAGATGACACGTTTTTTTAGAACACAGATGACACGGATTGGGCGGATTAGCGCGGATTTTTTTTATAACATATCAGCGTAAATCCGCTTAATCCGTGTAATCCGCGTTCTATCTTTACACAGATTTAGCGGATTTTCGCAGATTTTTTCAACGCCTCGATATGGTAAGGGATATCGGGGCGTTTTTTTATTTAAAAAAATTGATTATCTTTGCCCTAACTATTAATTAATTGCGTCTTCGTCGGTTAGGAAAACAAAAATTATCAAAAATTGCTCAAAAATTTTTCTAAAATTGGCTCTTAAGAGAGTAATTTATGAGTAATTTTTGGATAATTTTTGATAATTTTTGTTGAAAACAATCGCCGAAGGCGTAATTCTAACATTATAATTTTATGAAAAAGACAATTAAGAAAATTGCAATGGCCCTTCTGGCTGTTGCGCCGTTTTGTGCCAATGCGCAAAACCCCTATCTGCCTATGTGGGAATATATTCCCGATGGCGAGCCTTACGTTTTTGAGGATCCCGACAAGCCTGGCGAGTACCGCGTTTATGTTTACGGATCGCACGACAATCTGCTGAAATATTACTGCGGACGCGATCAGGTGGTTTGGTCGGCCTCTGTTAATGACCTGACTAACTGGAGGTATGATGGTATTATCTTTGAGTCGAAGATGGGTCCCGACGGTCGTCCGCTGAATGCTGATGGCGAGGGTGACGTGCTCTATGCTCCCGATGTGGCTGTAAAGGTGGATAAGGACGGCAACAAGAAGTACTATCTCTATCCCAACAATCAGGCCTGGGGACGCAATGGTCAGGTGGCCGTGAGCGACCGCCCCGACGGACCTTTCACTACTATAAACTGGAGCAAGGACAATCCAACTGTCTGCGACGGCGTGTTGCAGTTCGATCCTGGAGTTTTTGTGGACGACGACGGCCGTGTTTACGGATACTGGGGATTCGGCAAGAGTCACGGCGCCGAACTCGATCCAACAACGATGGCTACCGTAAAACCTGGCTGTCAGGTAATCGAGTATATGATTCCGTCGTTTGAGCAGGACGACAAATACCGCTTCTTCGAGGCTTCATCAATGCGTAAGATAGAGGATAAGTACGTGTTCATTTACAGCCGAATGACTAAGGACGGAGATTTTGGAATGCCTCAGGTAAACTACACCTTGGCTTACTGCTATTCCGACAATCCCCTTGGCCCCTGGACCTACGGCGGAACAATCATCGACGGACGTGCCCGCGATGTGGACGACAACGGAAAGCCAACCTACACTGCCGATCCTTTCGGCAACACCCACGGCTCTATCTGTCAGATAAATGGTCAGTGGTGGGTTTTCTATCACCGACAGAGCGATCAGTGGGAATACAACCGTCAGCCAATGGTAGCGCCTATCACCGTAAAGGTGGAGAAGGGCAAGGGCGGAAAGGTTACTATCAGCGAGGCAGAGTACACCTCGGAGGGTTTCCAAATCAACGGCTTGAACCCGCTCTATAAGTCGAAGGCCGGCTGGGCCTGCTATTACACTCAGCCTAATGGCGTTAATCAGGAGTATCCATATTTCTATCACTCGGGTCCTTACGTGAAGGCCTCGCGTGTAGGCGACGATGTTCGTGAAGGTCTCAACAGCCTCCGCGATTTCACCAATCCTGTTGTAAACACCACCAACGGCTCCACAGTCGGCTACAAGTATTTCAACTTCGACTGCACCTCAAAGGCCGACAATGTGACTTTGAAGGCTCACTTTAAGCCCGAGGGTTTAGTGGACGGAACAATAACAGTTTACGTTGGCGGTCCAAAGGAGAGCCGTGGCGGAAAGAAGATTGGCGAGTTCTCTATCAAGAAAACCGACAAGCAGGAAATCACCGAGTTCTCAATCCCTGTTTCAGGCCTTAAAGGCATTAAGGGCAAACAGCCTCTCTTCTTCGCCTTCAAGGCAAGCGAGGACGGCAAGAGTTTGTGCGAGATGTATGATTTTTGGTTTGAGATCAAGTAATAAAGGAATAAAAGAATAAAAGTAATTGAGGGCGGATTTCGCGTTTTTTTTCAGCGGAGTCCGCTTTCTTTTTTTTTTATTACAAATTAAAATGCTATATTTGCTGAAATTATAAATTATTGTGATATGGGCGTTTTTGTAAATCCAAGCATTGAGTCGTTCGAGGAAAATTTGAATGCAGATATATTTGTAGATAAATCTCTTTTAATCAAGGAATTAAATCAAATTGTCTGCACTACAAATAAATACCTCTGCGTATCCCGACCACGTCGTTTTGGAAAGACGATGGCCGAGAATATGCTTTGTGCCTATTATGGACGTACAACTGATACTTCCCATATTTTCAATGATTTGAAGATTGGTAAGGACGAACAGGCCCGCGAGAAATACCTGAAATATCTCAATGCGTTTAATATTTTGAAGATTGATTGTCAGAGCGTTTGGACAAGCAGAAAGGAAAAGCCATTTATGCAGGCGATGAATGACTTTGTAAATGAGGAACTTATCGCAGAGTTTCCTGAGGTAAGTCTTAGTAATGATAACTCTGTTGCCACCAATATTCTGAAAATCTATAACGAAACCAAGGTTAAGTTCGTTATATTTTTCGACGAATACGATATGCCCGTCCGTTATCAATTGAAGGAAAGCGAGTTTCAGGAATATCTTGATTTTCTGGTTTCGCTTTTCAAGAGTTCGATTATGGCCCCCGCTGTCGCATTGGGCTATATGACGGGAATTCTGCCGATAATTCGCGACGTGCGTTGTTATGTTGATAATTTTAAGTCTTCCTCAATGGTTTACCCTTTGAAATATGGACAATTTTTTGAATTTACTAAGCAAGGTGAGTTATGTGACAAAAGCGATATTGATTTCATTGTCCAACAATTCAAAAGGTTCAAGGCAGATTCAATTGTTCCCCGACTTTTAAATCAAGAAAAAATTGAAATTACAGCAGACAATTTTCTGAATAACCCACATAAAATACTCACCATTGGTCATCTCTTGATTTATCTAATCCATTTAGGTCTTATTACGTTTTGTGTTCAAGATGGCTGGGATTTTTATTGGAATTGTTATATGGTTGATGATGAGGAAGTTTTGAAGGTTTGGAAGAAGGTAAGGGAAGGATTGCAGAAGTAAAAATAGTGCTGATGTCGTTTTTATTTCTTTTATATCATTATTTTGCAAGTTGTAGTTATTTGTATTTGTAAAAATAATTGATACCTTTGCAAGGTTTAATCTTAAAGAAAATGGAATATAGAAAACGTTTATTTGCTCAATTTATATATCGTTTCAAGGCTAATTGCCAAAATGAATCGTTCCTTAATTCAAGTGAAGAAACAATCAGGACTTGGATTAATGAAATGCTTGGTATTTTTGGTTGGAATGTTCAAGATACTAATCAGGTTCTTCAGGAGAGCACGTTAAATAAGGAGCAAAGGATTAAACTTTTGTCTATTGGCTCTCATAATGTTAGACCTGACTATACCTTTGTGAATGGCAAAGTGAAGATTGCTTTTCTTGACGCAAAAAGTTTGTCCGTTGATATTTATAACGACAAAGAGGTCGCATTTCAGATTAAATCATACGGATGGTCTATTGGAGCGGACTATTCAATCGTAACTAACGTGAAGGAGTTCGCTGTATATGATTGTACCAATATCCCAAATATCAATGACGAATCATCATTTGGTCGTTTGTATTATATAGGAATTGATGATTTTGCTAGTAGATTTGATGTCTTTGATGAATTTCTTTTTAGGGAGAATGTAATAAATCACAATTATACAGTAAATCCTCTTACCAAAACGCCTTTGGATACATATTTTGCCGATTTCTTGTCGAAAGTCAGACTGGAATTGGTAAAATCAGTAAAAAGTAATAATCCTAAATTGAGGTTTGATACTAACGCAATAACTTTTTTTGTTCAGATTATCATTGATAGGGTTTTGTTCATTAGGGTTTGTGAGGCAAGAGGATTGGAGCAAGACAATCTTTTACTTTCATATTTGAACAGTGGTTCGTTTTGGGAGTGTTTTAAAAAGAGTTCGTATCTGGAATTCTATGACCATTATGATGGACCTATGTTTAAGCGTATTAAAGAAATACATAATCTAAATATCCCTAATGATGTATTTGACTACTTTTTGCGGTATTTGTATTATCCTTCGCCATATCGTTTTGATGTAATTCCACTTAAGACTCTTAGCGATATCTATGATAAATTTCTGGGTTATTCAGTTTTTTTGGATACAGATGAGAATGTATATCTTAAACTGAAGGAAGAATATCAAAAAAGTAAAGGAGCGGTTACTACTCCTGAGTATATTGTTGATAAAGTTGTTAGTCAGACTATTAGGGAAGACTTCCTTGCTAATTTGACTATTGATGAAATTTTCAATATAAAAATTGTTGATCCTTCTTGTGGAAGTGGTGTTTTTCTAGTTGGAGCATATGAAAGGCTTTATTCTGCAATTGTTGAGAAATTGTCAATTGTTGATGTTTTGCCTGATTATGCAGTTCGAATTGGTAATGTAGTTGTTCTAACTATTGAAGGAAAAAGAAATTTAATAAACAACTGTATTTATGGTGTTGATATAGATCCTAATTCTGTTGAAGTGGCCAAAATGTCTCTTTCTTTGAAAATGATTGACGACTATTTGCCATATTCATATAATGAAGTCGGCTTGTATGGTCATCAAATATTGAATGGAGTTGGAGATACTATTCGTTGTGGTAATTCAATAGTAGAGTCAGATATTTTACAATTGTGTCCCAATATCAAGAATAGTGTTTATGAATTGACACAAACACGGATCTTTGATTGGAAACAGCAATTCAAGTCCATTTTTGACAAAGGAGGATTCGATTTTATTGTTGGCAATCCTCCTTATGTGGAAGTAAAAAATTACAATACCGATCTAAAAGAAATGGCTTCGTATGTAAAACTAAAATACGATTCTTGTAAGCGTGGTAAGGTTGATTTGGCTATTCCTTTCATAGAAAGAAGTATGTCGTTGCTTAAACAAGGAGGTCGTTTAGGTTTTATAGTTCAAAAACGTTTCTTTAAAACTGAATATGGTTATCGTATTCGTGAATTCATTAGACAAAATGGCCTTTTGTCTCAAATTCACGAGTATTCTGAAACTGATATATTTAAGAATCGTATTACATACGTTGCGAATCTGATTCTTGAGAATAGTATAAACAATACTTTTGATTATAGTTCGTCTTCTAATGATCAATTATTTAAGATGAATTATAATTGTCTTGATAATGATATGTGGATTTTGTCAGATCCCGTGCTTACCCAAATTAGAACTGATTTGAGTTTTAGGTTGGGAAACCTAGGCTCTTTGTTCAAAATCAAGGTTGGTATTCAAGTATTATGCAACGACGCTTATCATATTCGAGTTGAAAAAATTGAGAATAACTTGATATATGGTAAGAGTAAGTTGGATGAGAATGTATGTTTGGAATTGGAGGCTTGTAGGCCATTGGTTTGCAATGAGTCTTTTGTTTCATTGTCCAAAATTAATTATAATACTTTTGCCATATTCCCATACGATATTGATAATTTCGGAAATGCTCAGCCTGTTTTGTTTTCTGACTTTTGTGTCAGATATCCATTTGCTGGACAGTATTTGCTGAAGCATAAACAAAATATTGTTGACAATGTTCAAACTTTGCCTTATTTGAGGAAGAATTTAAAAAAGGATGAATATTGGCATTTATATACACGAGAGCAAAATTTGAATACAGTTTTGCCTAAGGTTGTTGTGCCAATGACTTCTATATATCCTTCTGTTGCTGTTGTTTCTGACAATGGTGTATATTGTGATAATGCCAATGTTAATTTTATAGATTGTGATGATCCTATTGTCCAATATGCAATAGCAGGAATAATTAGTTCAAAATTATTTGGTGTTTTTGCCAAATATGGAGCGATAGAATTGCAAAATGGATATTCTAAATATAATAAAGAGTATCTTGGCGCAGTACCTTTTCCTGTAAATGTTTTCAAGACTAATTCACCATACATTAATCAGTTGAGTGAACTTGCTAAAAGGAAGGAAGACTTGCTTGAGACAATTAAATATTCTATAAGTGAAGACAGAAATTCTCTGTTGTTTTTACTTGAGGATATAGATAATCAGATAGAAAATATTTGTCGAGTTATCTATGGAATTAGCAATAATGATCAGTACAATTACATTATATCGAAATACTAGGAAAGATGAAGAAGAGAAATAATGATAAATTTGAAATTTTTTCAAAAATAGAGGATGATTTAGTCCTTGATAGCATTATTGTGACTTCGTATAT